>DATHZY010000146.1:0-2805 GCA_035458325.1 Saprospiraceae bacterium
GACAACATCTGTTTTTTGAAAAAAAACAGATGTGAATAGTCCAACATGATGAGTCTGGCGTCTGCGAGTCTGGCGTCTGACATCTAAAGCGTTAACACTTTCTCCAAACCTCCATCCCCCACAATCCGTCATTCATCGGAAGATCGGAGGCATTAGATTTCGGATATGCGGCATTCAGTAGGTATGGCAATTCAAACTGGGATTTTAACAGTTGATCCCCATTTATATTAAAGTTGACTTAATCCACTTGACAGATACATAGCGCCCGCTTAGCTTTGTCGAAAATTAAAAACCTAACACAATGAAAAACGTATTCTTATTTGCCGCGATGTTATTCTTAGGAACAACAGATATGATGGCACAGACCCAGTATGCAGTTGTTACTTCCATAGAGTCCATCGTACCGGCCGGTCTTGGTCGCTCACGGATGATCTCTAACAAGGAAGATCTCAATACTGCCAATTTTACCACCAAGCGCACGGATGGCACTACCAGCAACATGGGAGATGTTAAACGTCAGGACATCAAGATCGACAACTTCGAAGAAACCAAGTTGCTCAACTTCTTTTCGATCAGTGGTATCAATTTCCAAAACGTTGCCTCTAATGACGCCATGATCTCTGCCAAGCTCAATGAAATGTCTGCCGCTGGTTGGGAGCTAGCCTTTGTCACTACCGGTGTTGAAAGTAATTCAGGTACCGAGGATGGTGAGGGGATTTTTGTGACGAGGTATATTTTCAAAAGGTAAAGGGCGGAAGGGCAGAACGGATATCAAGTTGAAGATTGTGCTGCATGACAGGGATTCTGTCGTGCAGCACAATCTTTTTTCATTTCGCTCCTTGCCCCCTGCCCCTCAACCTTTCCACCCCTTCTTCCGTTTACCTCCCTTATTCACTCAAAACTGAGCTCCGAAAGCATACCTTTGCACTCGAAAAATGGAAGAGAATATCCCCGGATCGATGAAAGCTGACCGCAAGCAGGATCATATTGACCTGGCATTCAAGGCAGATATGGCAAATAAGGGGCCGGACGACCGGTTCTACTACGAGCCTATGATGGCCGGCCATCCGCCTGTCGACCTGGACCTCAGCCTCCCTTTTCTCGGAAAAACGCTTACTGCACCACTTTGGGTCAGCAGTATGACCGGAGGGACCGAAATGGCTTATACCATCAATCGCCGGCTGGCACAATCATGTGCTAAGTTTGGCCTCGGGATGGGACTTGGCTCCTGTCGCCCCCTCCTCGAAAGTCTTGCTCGTATCAAGGATTTTGATGTCAGGGATATTATTGGTCCCGACCTTCCCCTTTATGCCAATCTCGGTATCGCCCAGATCGAATACATGCTTGACCAGGGGAGTGTGGCCGAGATTCAAAACATGATCGATCATCTCCATGCAGATGGCCTGGTGGTGCATATCAATCCTTTACAGGAATGGTTGCAACCCGAGGGTGATTTTATTGTCAACTCACCCATCGACACCCTCTCCCGGTTATTGGATATTGTTTCTTTTCCAGTGATCGTCAAGGAAGTTGGACAGGGCATGGGACCGAACAGTATTGAAGCTATACTTAAACTACCCATCACCGCACTCGAATTGGCGGCACATGGTGGCACTAATTTTTCCAAACTGGAGTTATTGCGTTCGACTGGTTTGCAGCGCGAAGTATTCGAACCCGTTTCACGCATAGGCCATACCGTAGGGGAGATGGTCACCTGGATCAATGAGCTCATGGATCAGGATGGAGGAGATATTCTTTGCAAGCAGATTATTATCTCCGGTGGTATACGTGATTTCCTGGATGGATATTATTGGATGCAAAAATTGAATGTGCCCTCCATCTATGGACAGGCCAGTGGATTTTTAAAATATGCGGCCGAGAGCCAGGATGCATTGGATGGGTATGTCAGCAGCCAGATCCGGGGACTCCAATTAGCTCAGTATTACCTGAAGGCGAAATAAGTGATGGGAGAAAAGACGATATCCGGGTTTTCGAAGCTTTCGAAGATGGGCAAGATCAAATGGCTTGTCGAAAACTTTTTTAAGGATCCCGAGACAGTCAAGCGCGAACTCGCCAGCTATCTGCTGGCTAATGAAGAACAACAACGGATCCTCGATGGATTCAGCGAAAATACAATCAGCAATTATCCACTACCATTAGGTATAGCTCCAAATTTCCTCGTCAACGGGATTACCTATTGTGTTCCAATGGTGACGGAAGAAAGTTCTGTTGTGGCTGCCGCCGCAAGTGCTGCAAAATTTTGGTTAGATAAGGGAGGCATCCATGCCAAAGTCATCGGTACATTGAAGACAGGGCAGGTACATTTTCTCTGGTATGGTGATCCAACGTTGATCGCATCCCATGAGGATGAACTGGCGGCACATCTCATTCGCGGATGTAAGGATATCACGCGCAATATGGAAGAGCGTGGTGGTGGTATCAGGAATATTTCATTGATCAACATGTGTGATCGTGAACCTGGATACTATCAATTGCTGGTCGAGACCGATACACGTGATTCGATGGGCGCCAACTTCATTAATTCAATTCTGGAATGTTGTGCACAGTCTATACCGGTTTGGTTTGAAGAGCATCTCCCGGACGATGTTCCGGTACCGGAAGTGATCATGTCCATCTTATCCAATTACACCCCTGATTGTCGTGTACACGCCTGGGTCGAATGCCCGGTCACAGCTCTAGGTGATTTTGAAGGCGGCCTTGGTCCTGAAGAATTTGCACGCAGGTTTTATACGGCAGTACGTATCGCGCAGATTGATCCGTACAGAGCTACTACACACAACAAAG
>DATHZY010000147.1:0-2263 GCA_035458325.1 Saprospiraceae bacterium
GGCAGTTCCTGGAAGAAAAGCAGCAGCCTGACCTCATCGTCTATGTCGCGGATGTAAGCCAACTGGAAAAGCAAATCTTAATGCTGACCCAGTTAAAGGACCTGGGCTACCCTGTGATACTTGCCCTCAATATGGTCGATATGCCAGGAGTCACCATCCATGCAGATCAACTCGAAGAACATTTTAAAATACCTGTCGTACCGATTTCCGGCAAAACAGGAATTGGGGTGATGGCCCTGAAACTGCAGATCGTGCATCTCCTCAGCCAACCTAAGGTTTCGGAGGAACCCTACTATAAATTCTCACTCCAGGAAAAACAGCTCACAGAATATTTTGGTGACCGGATTCCCTTTCATTCCCCATACGGAAAATTGCTCACCCTGCATCATTTTGAGTGGTTGGAACATCTGCCTGAAGACCTCAAGTCTGAGATTCGGTCAAAAACCATTGCAGAGCGATTCAATTCCATACAATCACAGATCAGCGAGACCCTCTCCAGATACAGTCGGTTTACACCCATCATCCGTAAAGCATTGCATCTGGATGAAGGAGGTGCAGGCATGAAGATCACTGACAAGATTGACAAATGGGTGATGCATCCAGTGCTAGGTGTTGTATTCTTTTTCCTCATCATGTTACTCATCTTCCAGGCCATATTTGCCTGGGCGGCGGCACCAATGGATTTTATTGAAGCGACCATGGGGCAACTGGGTGCGTTGATCAGGGATACTGTACCTGCCGGATGGATTACGGATCTCGTGTGTGATGGATTGCTGGCGGGGCTCACCGGCATTTTGGTTTTCATCCCTCAGATTGCGATCCTTTTCTTCTTTATCGGTATACTGGAAGAGATTGGGTACATGGCCAGGGCGGTGAGTATGTTTGATGTCATGATGCGACGTATCGGTCTCAATGGTCGAAGCATCGTAGCCCTGGTTTCAGGTGGTGCCTGTGCTATCCCTGCTATCATGAGCACGCGTAATATCAGCAACTGGAAAGAGCGGCTCATCACCATTATGGTGACACCTTTTATCAGTTGCTCAGCGCGTATCCCTGTCTATGCGATATTGATCGGATTTGCTGTTCCGCAGGGACGGATATGGGGATTTGAGCAACAGGGATTGGCCCTCATGGGGTTGTATGGCATTGGTATCGTGGCGGCGCTGGTAGCAGCGTATATCCTCAAGCAGATCATCAAATCGGAGGACAGGAGTTTCCTGATGATGGAACTCCCGATCTACAGACCGCCTGTTTCTAAAAACCTTTTTTTCCTTGTCTTTGAAAAGACCAAATCATTTGTGCTCGGTGCCGGTAAGATCATCCTCATTATTTCGCTGGTGCTATGGTTCCTGGCTAGTTTTGGACCCGGACCGGCAACATCCAATCCTGCAGGTGAGCCACTTTCAACAGAAGCGCGACAAAGACCCCCGCTGGAGGAGTCTTATGCCGGAATCCTGGGTAAAAGTATCGAACCGGTCATCAGACCGCTTGGCTTTGACTGGAAGATCGGGATCGCCCTTATTTGCTCCTTTGCGGCGCGTGAAGTATTTGTAGGGACCATGGCGACCATTTATAGCATTGATGACGACTCTGATGTTACCTCTATCCGAACCCACATGTCCCAGGACAGGAATCCACAGACCGGGGAGTTGATTTATACAGCTGCTACCACCTGGTCGCTGCTCATCTTCTATGTTTTTGCCATGCAGTGCATGAGTACCCTGGCGATCGTCAAGCGGGAGACTAAGTCATGGAAATGGCCTGCCATCCAATTCGTTATGATGACCGGACTCGCTTACCTGGGCAGTTTCCTGGTATATCAGTTATTATCATAAACGCCAGGACTTCCTCACATCATTCATTCCTCTTACCTTAGCCACATCGTGAATCCAACCAAAGAAATGATCCTCGTTACCGGTGCTACAGGGCAGATCGGTACCGTGCTAACCGAAGCCCTGCGCGCTGAATATGGTCAGGATAATGTACTGGCCACTGATATCCGGAAGCCTGAACATCCTGTCGGATTGTTTGAAACGCTGGATATACTCAATACCCAGCTTCTCAAGGAATTAGTGGAGAAATACAAAGTCACCACGATCTATCACCTGGCAGCCATCCTCTCCGCCAGCGGTGAAGCTAATCCGCAGAAGACCTGGAATATCAATATGAATGGGTTGCTGTCGATCCTCGAACTGGCCCGTGAATCCGGTTTGCAGAAAGTATTTTATCCAAGCACCATTGCCGTTTTTGGAAAAACGACTCC
>DATHZY010000148.1:0-3795 GCA_035458325.1 Saprospiraceae bacterium
AATCTGTACCAACAAATACTTCGGTTGAATCCACACACCCGATAGCATCCGTGACGAAAATGGTAAACAATCCAGTACATGAATCCCCATCAAATGCGTAGGAAAATGGTGGATGTTCACCATTGGCTGATACTTCAATAGTGGCATCACAAGCGCCC
The DNA here is from genome assembly GCA_035458325.1 of Saprospiraceae bacterium. Lineage (GTDB taxonomy): Bacteria > Bacteroidota > Bacteroidia > Chitinophagales > Saprospiraceae > Opimibacter. The sequence goes on from DATHZY010000148.1 coordinate 159, forward strand.
GGGCAACTTTCATTGATGACGTACACATCTATAGAGATTGGTTCGGGATCATTTACAATATAGCTGGCCACAATCGGGCAATTGAAATCATCATCAATCATCACATAAAATGTGTCCGCCCATGCACCCTGGAAACCTGGAGTGGAAGTCCCGATAGGCCACCAATTGTAATAATATGATCCGGTTCCGCCTGTCACCTCTACCCAAAGCATACCATCACTTCCTCCATGACAAGTGATGGGTACTTCAATAAATTCTACTTCCAGGGGTTCATACATATCTAATACGTCTGCCTCTTTTACATAGAAATATCCATTCGCAATTGGGTTCCCATTCTCGGTGACTTGATAATGACTTAAAACCTGTTGGTGCCCAAATGTCCCATTCCATTCAAGATCCATTTCTAACCGTGAGATAATCCCATGTAATTCCCCATTGATACTAATGAGCTCTCCTGTCCAGGGCGGATCTGGTATAAAATGTAATGTATCGGAGGCAGGGTCGAAATCAGTTGGGCGCACAGCTTTCAACACAAACGAAACAGTATCCGTATTTCCAAAAATGCCGACTGAGGTAAAAGACAGGCTCAGGCTGTCACAGATTATTTCAAAAGATGATTCAATACTGTCAGATGAACCCAAAGCCTGGTTAATCCAGTTGCCTCCCCAGGTAGCTAAGAAGCTTCGATACTTTATCCACTCGGGAAAGAAAATGTTTGTAAAATCCAGATCAGGGGTAAAATGGATGTTGATGTCACCGGAAGGGTTGATAACCATGCGACGCCAGGCGTGATCAAATGGAGGAGGGTCATAAGTCTGATCACCATCCTGGTCTACATAAAAATCTACCGTGTAGTCAACATCGTCCAGGAGAACATATAGTTCGACTTCAAAGGTATCCTGCTGAATGGTGGGTATCGTCTTGCGCCCGACTTCCAGTCCACTTGCTGCCTCGGTCACGCGGACATGAAATGATTTGTCGAAATAGGTTTCCATTCCTTCACAACGCAAGGTGAGCACATATTGGGCATTGATCACATTTGCCCATGCCACGAGACAAAAGAGAATAAGGGTAGGTAATGTCTTCATCCTATTGGGGTTTGAAAGAAACAATACCCTAAATTATATAATTCGGATGGAGCATCCAAGGTGATTGAAATAACATAATTCGATGGCAGCTTAATGTTATGGCGAATTATCCTGGATGAGAACCATGGTCTACATCAAAAAATGTAGGGGTTCAAAATCTTGAACCCCTACATTTTTTGATGCGGACAAAAAAAAATCAGCGCGGGTAGCGCTGATCTTCTTGATACGAATTTGAATGTTGATAGTAAAGGATATCAATTATTCTGATATCAAAGATAAACGACTGTTTGATAGATTGTACGCCCCGCAACATTTTTTTTTAGAGCACCCGAAACGCATCTCCGACCCGGATATGACCTTCACGGATCACCGCAGCACCCCATCCTGCTTTTTCATCAAACGCTTCCACTGCACCTTCACCGAAGTTTTCATTCATACGTTTGCATGGATGACAGTAACAGGTGATCTCCAGTATGACTTCTTCACCGAGTGAAATTTGTTTTCCGGTCAGGTCACCACCGGGCAAGGTATCTACGCAGATGTTCCTTCTGCAGGCCGTATGCGCGTCACCGTGAAACCCAACAATGGCGGACACTGTAGCCAGATCATGTGCAGCGACTATAGTGACCTGGCGACCACTTTCGGGTTTGAAAAAGTGATCACCTTCGATACCTCCGATAAAAATATTGGCCTCTGTGATTCGTTTTGGTTCACCTCTCTTGACAGGTCGTATGACGATCGATTGTACAGATCCCATGCAATATTATTTTTAAAATTCGAGTGAATATTCGTTTGCTGCGATCAGATGATCAGCAATCATTCGTCTCGCCTGGACGGTGTTGACGGCCGGATAATTACTAAATCTTTTTACCCCCTTGAGCATGATGATGAGCTCATCGCCGGTCGCAAAAGCCATCAAGGCGTCCGTGGCGTGCTTCTGAATCCTGGCCTGCGCCTCACTCAGGAAGAGTTGTGTGATCGCCTTGACGACGTCCGCCGGATAGGTAAAATGACTGGCAGCAAGTTTCTCTGCGCGGAGTAAAAGTGATTCGGCGATGAAGCAATCGATCCCGATATCCGCGATATGCATGACGATTTCCTGCTGATGGTTGAGATCGTGTTTGCCATCCAATTGGTATTTGACAGCAGCTCCGGCTACGAGTAGCATATTCTTCTTGAAGTGCTGGATAGCGAGATGTTCTGCAGCCCATGGTCCCTCGTCGGTGGATTTGGTGGGCATAGCCATCAGCTCTTTCTGCACAGCCCATGCAGGCCCGACCAGGTCGAGTTCGCCTTTCAATGCTTTCTTGATGATCCGGTCTACGAGCAACAATCGGTTGATTTCATTCGTCCCCTCATAGATCCGGTTGATACGCGCATCACGATAGGCACGTGACGCTGGATACTCCTCGGAGAAACCATTGCCTCCATGGATCTGCAGCATTTCATCAATCACAAAATCCAGGTATTCTGATCCCGCCACTTTGACAATCGCGCATTCGGCAGCAAATTCTTTGGCGGCATCCAGCATCGCTTGTTCAAAGGAACTCCCTGCTGCGGTCAGTTCATCTTTCAGTTTGCCCATCATGTCTGATAGGCGATAGGTGGCGGATTCAAGTGCGAAAATGATCGCGCCCATTTCCCCAAGCTTATGTTTGATCGCACCAAATTGGGCTATCGGTTGACCAAACTGAATCCGTTCATTGGCATATTTGACGGCGATCGAAATACTTTTTTTCGAACCACCCATGGCCATGGTGCCTAGTTTGAAACGACCGATATTGAGCGTATTGAATGCGATGAGGTGGCCGTGACCAATTTTTCCAAGGACATTTTCTGTGGGGATAGCTACATTTTCAAAAAACACCTGGCGGGTGGACGAACCTTTGATCCCGAGTTTCTTTTCTTCTGCACCGAGAGTGATGCCGGGTGTTTTAGCTTCGACAATGAAGCCGGTGAATTGCTCGCCTCCAATTTTTGCAAAAACAGTAAACACGTCAGCAAAACCGGCATTGGTGATCCACATTTTCTGTCCGTTGAGGATATATTGCTTGCCATCAGGAGAAAGATCAGCACGCGTTTTTGCCGCAAGTGCATCTGATCCGGAACCAGGTTCTGTGAGGCAGTAGGCTGCTTTCATTTCGCCTGAACAAAGTTTAGGCAGGTACTTTTTCTTCTGCTCATCCGTACCGAAATAGAGGATCGGCAGCATACCGATACCGATATGGGCGGCAAAGGTGGTATCAAACGAACCTCCTGCTTTGCCCAGTTCATCAGCGATAAGGGTGTTGGCATTAGTATCCAGCGGATTGCCTCCGTACATTTCAGGAATATGCGCACCCAGTAGACCGAGTTCACCGGATTTTTCCATGAGTTCGACCTGGGCATCCAGTTCGTGCGCCTTGTCGCCTATGTCCGCCACAAAGTCCTGACACATCTGTTTGACCATGCGTTGATCCTCATTGAATTCTTCAGGTATGAACACATCGGAGTAGACGGAATCCCTGATGATAAATTCTCCACCGCGGAGGGCTTTAGGTGTTGTCATG
>DATHZY010000149.1:0-3457 GCA_035458325.1 Saprospiraceae bacterium
TCTCATACTCTTCCCCCATCTGCTCCTCCGAATATATCGTAACCGCTTTTTGATAAGCTCTTTTTGGCTTCTCGTGATCACGCCATGCGTCAAGCATAGCATGATCGATAGTCAATTCATCTTCATGATTAAAAAAGGTTACCTCGTCGCTGGTAAAGGCTTCTCGGAAGGCAGGGATGTCGGCGCAAACGATTTTCTTTTGATACCCTGCCGCTTCGATCAGGGAAAGACTAAAGCCTTCGCTCATGGAAGGAAATACGCTTATATCAAACAACTCATTGTACGTATAAGCCTTCGGGATATACCCTAGAAACTTAACCCTGTCTTGTAAATGATGTTGATTGACGAGCTCCTCCAGGTATTCTCTTTGCGGTCCATCTCCCAATATCATCATACCACCCATCTCCACTCTGCTGAGATGCCGGATGACTATATCAATTCGCTTTCGTGGAATAAGCGCAGCGATCGAACCGATACAATATGTACAGTTTCGACGGATCTCCTCCGCCATCTGACGATGTTGCGGCAAGATCACGCCTGGATCATGTACGATGTTTTTTCCGTTATAGATTCTGCTCAGTGATTTGTGAGGCAGGAGTTTACGATAGTATTGTAATGAATCATCGGTCAGCACGACCAGGTGATCTATTCTTTTCCACATCGACACCCATGACCATCCGATGGTCAAGGAAACAAACGGGTTATAAAGTAGCTTTAACTCCGGAAAAACATAGTTATGAATGGTGCTCACTGATTTCGCACGGCTTTGTCCGGGCTTTCGTAACGCAACAAATGCATCCGGAAGGAACCCATGACTATGGATGATATCATAGGCATTCCAGTCAATGCGGCTGAAGAAACTGATTTTTTCAAAACTAATTCCTTCGGCTTGCCTCACAACTGATGTTGCTTTGAAATAATAAACGGTAACTGTATGACCCGCCCTGGCCAGCCGAACCGCCACCGCCATTGCCACCTGGACAGGGGCAAGGTCTCGGAGGGAAGGAACCATGACGGCGATTCTCATGCAGTATTTTCGGGCTTAGATGCATTCAAATGTAGATTAAATTTTCGCCTTTCAATTACTTGTTATATTGGGTGCCATATTACCTCTATGCGTCTGGCTTATGGACCTGCTACCCGATGTTTCGGTCATCATTACCATGTACAATTCGGAATCCTTTGTGGAACATGCCATTCAATCTGTTTTGCAACAGGAACCCCATGGATTGAACATTGAAATCATTGTGGTTGATGATGGTAGCACAGATGGATCTTGCCAGGTAGTAGAAAGTATTAGAAATCCTTCCCTACACCTGATTCGAATGCCTGTAAACCGCGGTCAGGCACATGCGCGAAATGAAGGACTGAAGGAAGCAAAAGGAGCATGGATCCAGTTTTTGGATAGTGATGACCGCATATGTCTTGACCTCTATCAAAAATTTGAAAAGAAGCTTCAGCCCGGCATCAACTGTTACGTATTTTCTTTTATCCGGGAATCTCCCAGCCACACGTTACGACAAACCATCACATCGATAAAAGACAAAAGAGCCTTCGGACATTTTGGTGGAAGTGCGTGCAATAAATTTATAAACAAAAACATTTGCCTGCCTTTCAAGCCCTTCAGATATTCTGATCTTTGCTTTACGGTCGACATGATGAATGAAGCGACACTGCATATGGACATCATACCCGATGCGTATTATCTGTACAATAAGAAAAACGAACATTCCATCACTGCTCATTTTGACAAACCCGAATTTCTACGCATGTTCAACTATCTCCTCGGGCAAATCAATAAAAGCGACCGATGGACCCGCATGTTTATACTTGAAATGGGGATTGCCTTTTTATTTGACCGGAATATTCCTTTGGCCGTCAGCGTGCCCAAAGCTTTTCTTTCGATCCTCAGATTATACCGCTATCTTCCCGCAGTGATCGCTCATCAAAACCGGCATTTCATAAAGAACGAAAGCATATAACCCTACGTATGCAAACCCAGGTATATTCTGCTAACAGCAAATCGAATCTTTGGAGGACATTGAAGGCAATCGGAAAGGAGTTTCCGGTAGCACATGCACTTGGGTTTCGCTTTGCACAACGTAATATCCGGGCCCGCTATCGGCAAAGTTTGTTAGGTATATTTTGGGCACTCATCCCTCCGTTAGCCACTGCAGCCATCTGGATCTTCCTGAATCAAAAAAATATTGTTTCCCTCAACCATACCGGCAGCAGCTATGCTTTATTTGTGATCACCGGCACGATGCTCTGGTCTGTTTTTTCCAATGCGGTGACCATGCCCATACAATCGATCCAGGCCAATGCGCCGATCCTGGTGAAAGTGAATTTCCCGCGCGAAGCATTGATGATCACTGCTTTTTATGAGATCGTATTCACTTCCCTCATTTCACTAGTGATCATTGCTGCTGAAATCGTGATCTTCCAGATTCCGGTGTCGGGATACACCTTTTTATTTATTCCCGCAGTCCTGGTCCTGATCATGCTGGGGATGTGTTTTGGACTATTACTTTTGCCCTTTGCGATTCTTTACAAAGACATACAGTTTGCTCTGCCTGCATTTTTGCAAATAGCGATGTATGCTACACCTGTCGTCTATGCTACTACTGCATTGAGTAATGGATACAAATTTCTGGCCTTGAATCCGGTGAGTCCTGTACTCGTGAGCGCACGTGATTGGCTTCTCGGAACGCAGAGTACAACTGGCCTGCTGACATTGGGTTGTATTGGCCTGGCCACGATCATCATCCTGGTGGCGGGTTTCATCCTGCAGCGCATCGCGATGGAAATATTAATCGAACGAATGGGGACATGATGAGCAAGGAGGAGATATTAGTGGACGTCAGTCATGTTTCCAAGAAATTCAGCCGGAGTTTGAATAAAGGCATGTGGTATGGCCTCAAAGATTTGGGCAGTGCTGTCTTTGGTTCAAATCAGGATCGCTCCATCCTACGGGACGGAGAATTCTGGAGTGTGAAAGATGTCAGTTTTAGTTTGCGGCGTGGAGAATGCCTTGGGCTGATCGGACGTAACGGTGCCGGTAAAAGTACGTTGTTGAAAATGCTGAATGGATTGATTCGCCCGGACGAAGGGACGATCACCATGCGCGGAAAAATCGGAGCGCTGATTGAATTGAGCGCCGGCTTTAATCCCCTTTTATCCGGCCGTGAAAATGTCTATGTCAACGGCCAACTCCTCGGCTTTAGTAAAAAAGAAATTGATCAGAAATTCAAAACGATCATTGACTTTGCAGAGATCGGTGAATTTATCGATTCACCGGTACAGAATTATAGTTCAGGCATGAAGGTACGCCTGGGGTTTGCTGTAGCCGCGCAAATGGAACCCGATGTTTTGCTGATCGACGAAGTATTAGCTGTCGGCGATATGGGCTTTGTGCTCAAATGCCTCAACAAGATGGATGAGCTGCGCACGAAGACTG
>DATHZY010000150.1:0-3667 GCA_035458325.1 Saprospiraceae bacterium
TGGCGGGGATTGCCGGGGAGAAGCTTAGTGGCTTAGGAGGTTAGAAGGCGGAAGGGCAGTATTCGGTGTTCGGTGTTCAGTATTCAGTAATCGGTATTCAGTAATCGGTATTCAGTATTTAGTGGGTAGTAGACGGAGGGGAACTAATTTGATTTTCGGTTTTGGCTAAAGCCGACTTATGTAGTGCTGTTAAACCCCCGGCTGAAGCCAGGGGCAATTAAAGTCCTCAAGAAAAAGTATGCCGTTGCAGGAGCGTCGTGGTGAGTCGAACTATTTGCTTCTGCAACCTCCGTAATTCGTTTTGTTTACTTTTGCCTTTAATGATCTCACAAAAAACCCTCTGCATCTTTGTATGCCTGTTGTTCATAGTTTCAACAATCCAGTCACAGGATATTTTGCTCCAATCTGGGAACAAATCAAAGACCTTCAAAGCGGGCAAGTTTCTGGAAATCGTACAACCGGCTCCCGGCACTGTTCCGTGTGAAAAATGCAGTTACAATGTATTGAGCGGAAAACTGATCTCCTATCAACAAGATACAGTGACGATGGTCCTTTATGAGAAAAAGGAAGTTTTAGTAAGTGAAGGAAAAACGATGGGATTCCGTGAAACGACCTATGCTGAAGACATGCCGCTCAACCGTATAAATATTCCTAAGGGAGACATCCTCTCAATAAGACAAAACGGTAAAGACAAATTGAGATCCATGTCTACAGGGCAGACCATAGCGACTGTCATTGGGCTTGTGGGCTTAGGTCACCTTGTCTCCATTCCTTTCGCCGGTGAAAACGGTGACTTACTTGCGGCTGTAGGGGCTACGGAAGTGGTTGTGGCTATAATCCTGGGGGTCAGCTCTACTCCCAAAACGTATGTCACGCATGTGAACTGCCCTGACAAGCCTAAAAACAAGGATGAAATATGGATATGGGAGTAATTACCGATCTTTGCCCTCCCCTCATTGAATTATAGAACTTTTTGAGGTTTTTCTTATTTATAAGATCATGGAATCCACCACAGCAACTAAAAATCCGGTGCTCATCTATACCGAGCAAACCCCTAATCCTGAGTCACTTAAGTTTGTGACCAATAAGATGCTTTATACCGGGACTGCTGATTTCCGCACCCGGGAACTGGCGGATCAATATTCCCCGCTGGCTGCAGCCCTTTTTGACCTGCCGTATGTCAAGTCTGTATATATCTGCAACAACTTTGTCACGCTGACCAAGGAACTCAACTATGCCTGGGAGGACCTGATGATCCGTACCAAGGATTTTATCAAGAACTACGTAGCCGAAGAAAAACCGGTGATCCTGGATGGTTTTGCGGAAGCCATGACCGCTGAAGAGGATAAAAGGATGTCCGAAATCAATTACAGCGAGGATGATGGCGAGATGGTCAAGCGCATACGCGAACTGATCGATACCTACGTCAAGCCGGCTGTTGAAATGGATGGAGGCAATATCGAATTCAAATCATACCACGATGGTGTAGTGACCCTCATCATGCAGGGTGCGTGCAGCGGCTGTCCGTCCAGTACGGTGACGCTCAAGTCAGGTATTGAAGCGATGCTCAAGCGCATGATCCCTCAAGTGAAAGAGGTGGTGCAGGAAATGGCATAGAGCATAGAGCATAGAGCATAGAGCGGCAGAGGGCAGAGGGCAGAGGGCAGTAGGCAGTTGGCAGTTGGCAGTTGGCAGTTGGCAGTCAGCAGTCAGCAGTTCAGGCCAACAAATGCGAGAATTTGAAGCCGGATAGCATCTGGCAGTCATCAATGGATGTAGTTAGGATCGAAAATATTCTGGAAGCTGGAAGCTGATAGCTTGTAACAGTTTCAACCTTCTCTATTGAGAAATCATACCTCTCCATTACACTTTTCACTTGGTTGCTGAGCTGCGGTTGGTGAGCTGTAGCATAAGGACGAGTATAGCAGGTCGAACCCATAGCGCAAGGATGCGAGATAGAAGGTCGAAGCATCACTTTTCACTTTTCACTTTTCACTCTTCACTTATTCTACGGACATCATCAGTTCGAAGTACTGGATGGAGGTGCAATAGATAAAGGCTTCGGCATATCTGGGCTCTTTCCGAAACATGGCTGCCCGGTACCTGTTGAGGCTCAGCGCGGCCTCGAGGTAATCAAGATGTTTTTGCTGGCTGGCGTGTTCCATGAGGGCATTGCGCTTGTCATCGATGACCGAGGAAATATTGACGAGTCGGTTAGGGATGAGTGGGGTCCAGACTTCATAGGCGGCGATGGTAGCCCCTCTGACCAGGTTGTTTTTCAACAGGATATTGGCTGCGTAATGGTCACGGTGTGTTTCACAAAAGGAAGGCAGGTAGATGATATCCGGATTTGCTTTTTCCAGGATGGACCTGAAGTCATAATTGGTACCCGATTGGTTGATGAGATCCCCGTCCCGAAGATGGAGATGGAAGAGATTTTCCTCCGGTACATCCAGGTGGCCCGAAGAGCGGACGGCTTCTACCCGGCGAAGCTCGGCTGTCTTGATAGGGTTCATGTTCTTAACTCCACGCTCCCCATCCGAGAGGTAAAGGATATATACGCTGTGTCCCAGGCGCCGGTGTAACCTGATCGTGCCGCCACAGCCGATGACATCATCATCCGGGTGAGGAGCGATCACCAATACCCGCTGACCTTCAGGCTTTTCCACCATGGACAGGCCAGAGAAGATGGATTTGACTTTCTGGGAAAGGAAGAAGAGCAGTCGTAAGTCGTCTTTCTTTACCACCGGAATAATGCTTTGTTCATAGGTTTAAACTGCTGCTTTATTGATGCTTCAGTATTGGCTTTCTTCCGGACAGTGGTTGAAATCCGCCGCAATATTACGGCATCGGGAATAAATCAGGGATTTTGTTTTTAAGGTGGGAATTCTTTAGTCAGGGGCGTATTGCATCCGCCCCTGACCCAAGGATTTCGATTTATTCTATTGCACCACCATCTTACCTGTGTAGAGGGTTTTGTCCAGCAACACATTGACAAAATAGACACCCGCTGTAGGATTTACGATGCTGGTTTCGATTCTGTCAGCAACTCTACTTGTGGTGATATCGATTTTAAGGCCCGTCATATCCCACACATAAACCTGTGGCGTACCGGTGGCATCACCAGGGAGGATGATATCAAACTGTCCCTGATTGAGCGATGGATGGATGTCAAGTGGCTGTGATGAAAAATCAATATCTGCTATAGAGGAGGTGATATCAAAATCAAAGGTCAGTCGCTTGGTGGTGTATACATGGTATTCACCCGGCACGTAAGGGATCGCCACATTGACATCCGTGACCTCCAGACTATCACCTGTCAGATAATTATACCACCATCCCGTCTTTGTAAACACAGGGGCTATATCCCTGTTGCCCACATGGAAATTACCGCATACGACGACATCCATATCCGAATGGCGGAATCTCATCTTCTTTTCAAATTGGTTTGCGAGGCTGATTTCCAATGCGCCTTCTTTCAGCGCAGGTTGCTGTCTGAGGAGGATCAAGGCTCTGTCAATATCATATATTCGTTGACGGATGTATACATCTTTATAATCCCAACGAATGGGTTTTGCATCCAACCTGCAATTGGGATTGACAGATCCATCGGTGCAATAATTGATGGAGTAGTCATATCCGAGTTCGCCAAACTCCCAGATCATCT
>DATHZY010000151.1:0-5571 GCA_035458325.1 Saprospiraceae bacterium
CGATGACTTCGGGGATGGTAACCCATACATTGCCTCCACCGCAGACACCACTTCCGGCAGCTCCATCGAGCCCCCAGTTGTGTGGCTGATAATAGGAACTGTTACCTGGGTCGTTAATGATAATAGGCAAACGTGGCTGTCCATTGACGGCTACGGTGCCAAAAGTCCTGTTGTATGGATTGTTAAGTGCATCCGGACCGAACCAGAAACTACAGCTAACCGTGATATTTGGTGGGCACCAAATTTCAGGATAAGAATTATCCTGCACGGTAACTTCGGCCATACATTCATTATAGTTGCCATGTGCATCTTTAACACGGAGTACAACCCAGATGGTCTGCCCGACATCTTCGCAGCAAAACTCAACATAAGGCCTGAATTGGGTGTCGTCCGCAACACCTGGAGGGCACCAGCCCTGAGTCATTCTTCTGGCCTGGTAGCTTTCAAGGTGACAATTGTCATAACTGCCATCATCGATATCGGTGGCGTATAACTTAGCAGTACCTGTATTGGACAGCGCCACAATCGTGTGGGCGTCACAGATTGCGACCGGTGCGATATAATCGTGGTAGCAATCCACCTCACTACGTAAAGGACTGATAGTGAGGAGAGTAAACAGGAAGGAAAATAAAAGGGTAAGAGATGGTTTCATAAGCGACTGGGATTATAATTTTAGTTTGGTTATCATAGTCAATAGCGATTTAGTACTTCAGATGGGGGGGAATTCCGATCTAAATGTAAATAACAAAGTGAATAAAATCTTGGGAGGGTGCTCAAAATTAACTTAAAAATTGGATTTTCAAGTGTTTGCGGAAAAAATGGAAGAAATTTTGCCTCCGGAATTAGCCCAGTTGGTTTTCGATAGCAAACCGGACTAACCCTGCGGTCGAGGAAATATTGAGTTTACGCATTATGTTCTTGCGATGGGCACCGACAGTCTGAGGACTGATAAAAAGATGAACGGCAATTTCACCATTGCTTTTCGCCTGGGCGATTAGTCCGAGAATTTCCTGTTCCCTTTTGGTTAGGTTATATTTTGCCTGAAACGTTTCGTCAAAGAGGCTTTCTGCTTCCAGTTCGACCAATTCCTTTGGATATAACTGAAGCGTCTTACTCATAAACATTTGGCCCTGAAGAACCTGGTGCAAGCCATCCGTCAGTTCCTGGAGGCTACTCGTCTTGAGAATATAGCCTGAGACATTATGCACTTGGAGACATTCACGAATGAACTTCGGGTCACTGTATTTCGTCACGACAATTACCGGAAGCTTCGGATACTCGGATTTCAAGACCGGGATAACTTCAATCCCATTTAATACCGGCATATTAAGGTCAAGCAGAAGTATATCCGGCATATGCTTTCGAAGCTTTACCAGTAATTCCTCTCCATTAGACGCAGTACCAATGATCCGGATAGGGATACCAGGCTGGTGCTCCAGGGCAATAGTGAGCGCATCCACATAGAGTGTGTGGTCGTCAGCAATAAATATCGAAATCTGATTAAGTTCTTTGAATACCATCCTTACGCACCAATCTGTCGCAATATTCATACCACCTTTAGGTACGAAACGAAAACAAAAGTAAATCATCTGCATCTATTGCAAGACAATATCTTTGGGTATGCGTTTCCTTTTCAAAATCACTGATTTTCTAGTGGCTTTACTACTCAGGTATGTATTGAAGTACAGGCTGAAAGTGATCAGGAACAACCTTGAAGGTTCATTTAAATATGTTAGCCGTAAGGACAGGGAGCATGATGTCTGGCAAAATTATCTCTATCTCGCCAAAGTCCTCAGACAGATCATTGCAGTCCCCAGTAAGCGCTTATTGGAACGTCGGATGCATCTGGTCCCAAATCCATCCATTGATCTATGGCTCAGCGAGGGAAAAAGTGTTATCGTCACCTTTGGACACACCGGAAACTGGGAATGGACAGGATCTTATCTTGGGGTAAGGTACCCTGACCAGGTTTGTGCCCTGTATAAAAAAATAAAATCCCGGAGAGTCAACGACCATATGTACAACCGTCGCTTAACCCATGTGAATTACCTCATCGAAACGAAGCAAATGGGTGAATTGCTCAGACTGATGAAGAAAAAACCGATTCTGATCCTGATGATCGCTGACCAGAACCCCGGATCAGCGCAGGGTTCAATCTGGACATCCTTCCTGGGAAGGAATACAGCATTTGTAAATGGGCCTGAATCACTGGCTCTCCGGTATGACCTACCAGTCGTATATGCGTATACAACTCCCGAAAAGGATGGAGGATATACCATAGAATGCAGGGAAATATATAATGGCAAGGATGCTGTAGCACCAGGTGAAATAACCGGGCGATTTGCTCGTAGCCTTGAAGAAAATATCCAGGAGTTCCGCTCTCACTGGCTATGGTCTCATAAAAGATGGAAACGCAAAGCCCAGACAGTGCCCCAACCCTTGTAAACACCGCCAAGGGAGATCAAAAGGGTATCACACAAGGTCCCTGACACGTAACCTTTTCTTTTCCTACTTTTACCCTTGACGAAAATCTGTCCCCCTGAAATATGGCACAACAAGACCAAGGCAACCTGAAGGAATATATACGAAGCAAGGATTTCCGATATACCCTGGTGGCTATACTGGTGTTCCTTGGCATTTTTTTACTGGTTTCCTTTCTATGGCTGAGACTGTATACACATCACGGACAGGAACTGGAGATGCCGGACTATACCGGCTTTCAGTATGAAGAGGCTGTCAAAGATGCCAAACGAAATAAGTTCCGGATGAGTATCCAGGATTCGCTACACATCCTTGGTAAGCCGGGAGGTGAGATTCTTAAGCAAAATCCTGCGCCTGGTTCCCTGGTGAAATCAAAAAGGATGATCTATGTTACAATCACCAAACGAAGCCCGGATAAAATCCTTTCCAGCCGATTGCCTGAGATGTATGGTAAAAGCTATGAACGAAAGAAGCGGGAACTGGAAGAGCATTTTGAAATCAAATCACGGATCGTCGACACAAAATATGATCCGGGTGACGCAGGCCAGGTGCTCGAAGTACGCTATAAGGGTAAAACCATCATGGATGCAAGAGGAAGAGACAATTCCATCCAGGTTGAAAAAGGGGACTATCTTGAATTTGTGATTTCCGCCAGATCCGGTGGCAAAGTTGAAGTGCCGGATTTGCGTTGCAAGACCTATGAGGAAGCCGTCTTCCTGCTTGAAAACCTGGGCTTGAAAATAGGTGAGGTGATCCGTGATGGGCAAATTGAAAACCTCAATACATCCTATGTTACTATTCAGGATCCGCCAGCCGATGGTGCGATGATCGAAATGGAATCTTTTATACAGGTTACGGTCAGTCCGTCAAAACCGGGTACGTGTCCTTAACCACAATATTTTGTTACCATGAATGAAATATCAGTCGCCGAATTAAAAAGCCGACTTGCGTCAGGAGACCAACTTTTACTGGTTGATGTGCGTGAACCTCATGAACATGATGAGTACAATCTTGGTGGGGTGAATATCCCGGTTACCGAATTGCCCTTCAGGACAGATGAATTAAAGAACGCCGGAGCAGACACCATCGTGTTGTATTGCCAAAACGGAAACAGGAGTATACTGGCTCAGAAATTATTGGCGATGCAATTTAAAATTGAAAACACGGTCAATCTGAAAGGTGGGGTTACTGCCTGGAGGGAGGTGTGAGAGCGTGAGAGCGTGAGAGAGTAAGAGAGTAAGAGAGTAAGAAGTCCTCTGCCTTCGCCTTAGCCTTAGCCTTTCATTTAAAATTTATTTTTCCACATCATACTTTCCAGTGGGCGATCGGTGCGCTGATTATATTTGGCGCCTGGCTTACGGTTGTACATATTTTCGATAGGACCTTCCACTTTAAAATAAATCAATTGACCGATGGGCATGCCTGCATAGATACGGACGGGCTTGACACAGGAAATCTCCAGTGTCCAGGTATTGCAATAACCTACATCACCTTTACCTGCCGTTGCATGAATATCAATGCCAAGGCGACCGACACTTGATTTACCTTCAAGAAAAGGAACCGCGCTGTGGGTCTCTGTGTATTCTTCAGTAACTCCAAGATATAATTCACCGGGTTGGATCACAAATCCTTCAGGGCCAATTTCGAAATGCCGGATGGTATTATGCAATTTAGCATCCAGGACATCATCCACATAGACTGCGAGATAAGCAGCCAGGTGCACATCATATGAATTGGTACCAAGGCCTGCGCGATCAAAGGGTGTGATGACGATGTCTCCGCTTTCGATAGCCGCTAAAATCTGGACGTCTGTTAATATCATAATAGGTTGGTCTGAAAGAAGTGCAAAAGTAAGTAAACAGCTATCAGCTTTCTGCTATCAGCGATCAGAAATGTCACAATACACTGCTATCAAAACAAATCATCGGTCCGATCCTGTAAATAAGCCAGGCTTCAAAGGCTAAATTGAAGACGATGGAGACAGATGCTCTTCTGCTATTAGCTCACAGATGCTTAGATTTGTTGCAATGGAGATCCTAGAAAAAATAACCCTTGGAACAACCGTTGTCGCTGCGGGCCTTCATGAGGGGAAGCATGAAATGGATGAAAACCTATTGTACCCGGACGAAATAGCCATCATCAGGGAATTGTCTCCACGCAAGCGAAGTGAATGGCTGGCCAGCAGGGATCTTCTCTTCCAGATTGCGGCACTGCCCGGGCGTGTAAAATGCCTTTATGACGATTTTGGCAAACCATATCTTGAAGGCATCCCTCAGCATATCTCTGTCAGCCATAGTGACCTGTGGTGTGCTGCCATGATCAGTGACCGACCTTGTGGAGTAGATATACAGGTTTATTCAGACACGGTGCGCCGGATTGCAGACAGGTTTCTCACACCTGAGGACCTTGGCCGGATAGCACAGGCTGAGCACCCTTTGCAACAACTACATTTGTTGTGGGGAGCGAAGGAATGCATCTATAAAGCCTATGGCAGGAGAAAACTGGGCTTCCGCGAACACATATTCATTACTTCTATTAATCAGGAGACTGGCCATGGATCAGGCGAGATTAATTATGAAGGCATACATTTGTCTTATGATATCTATTTCAAAATGTTGCCCGCGGTGGCATGGGTTTTTTGTATTGAGCGCGATAGCCCTCATCACCCTGGCAGCCCAGGGCTGCAATAATAAAGGAGGATCATCAACCTCTGAAGACGCTGATGCTGTGGCCGTCGATACACTTCCCGGCGATTTCAGTGTATTCTTTGACCGGTTCCATGAAGATTCTGCCTACCAGGTTGAACATATCATGTTTCCGTTGGAGGGGCTGCCTGCATCCACAGGTGATGGTGATACATTAACAAGTCTCCGATACTTCTGGCAAAAAGCGGACTGGAAGATCCACAGGCATATGAATGACCCGGGACAGAATTTTGACAATTGGTTTGAAGTCACAGATGCCAGGGTGATTGAACACTGGATACAGATGAAAGGGACCAACTTGTATATGAGACGACGGTTTGCTAAACTAGATGATGGATGGTACCTTATCTATTATCAGGGTTTGAGGCCTGTAAACAGAGAGTGA
>DATHZY010000152.1:0-19371 GCA_035458325.1 Saprospiraceae bacterium
GTGTTAGCAGCATCGTTCACCTGGAAGACCATAACATTCGCGTTGCTGTTGAGGTATCCAAGAATAGTAAATGAGACCTCTGTTTCAGGTGAGTTGGGATTGGAATATTGGCTACGGGGTGCGGGATTATAAGCTGTGTACCGGGGAAGTGAACCGGCTAATAGCTGGGTAAGGCTGCTGAGGGACATAGGAATATGGTTTAGGTTTGTTTTGACTTAGTAACATCCTAAAGTTAATGTAAGAAATGAAACCCTGACAGAAATGAAAAAGAATATTTCACGCCCTTATATCATCTAAACCAATGATCTATATCAGTTGACTTGAGACGTGTTGAAGGTAATTTTATAGGATATCTCAAAGTTTTTTAAAATATTTTTCAACGCCTTTGAGTACAAAACCACAATCCGCATGTCTTACAATCGAAACAGATTTGTAAATCATTAAAATCAGAAATCATGTACAGAACATTCATTAAATCCATCGGAGTGGTTGCGCTCTTCGCCCTGGCCGGCTTTTTCACTTCATGCCAGCAGGAAGACAGTGTCGCCGATGTTGAAAACTTCGTACTTCAGTCTACGATGGGTATTGAAGATCAATGCGGCGCGGGCAGAAGAGGATGCTACGAATTGGTTTTCCCGATCACTCTTCAGTTTGCCGACAGCACGACTGCTGTTGTCAACAGCTACGATGAAATGAAATTAGCCATCCGCACCTGGTTTGAAGCCAATGGAGGTGGCATGGGTAATGGAGGTCATCATGGAGGCGGTCATCATGGCCATGGTGGACCATCCGGTATGGTTCGTCCGGTCATCGTCCTTCCTTTCCAGGTGATCACAGAGACAGGTGAAATCGTCACGATCGAAACTATAGAACAACTCCGCGAAATCCGTGCACTGTGCAATCCGGGTGGTCCGGGTGGTCCGGGTGGAGAACCTTGCTTTACACTTACGTTCCCGCTGACCATTTCATTTCCTGATGGAACACAAGTCGTCGTCAATACGAAAGAAGAAATCAAGGCGGCAGCACGCACCTGGAACATGAACAATCCAGGTGAGCATGCACGTCCGGTGTTTGTATTCCCGATCACTGTTACGCTGCGGGATGGAACTATTCTCGTGGTCAACAGCAAGGAAGAACTCATCGCGCTGAAAGAAGAGTGCAGGGGGTAAGCGTACCATTGCACGACAATAGAATTAGTCAAAAAGCCTTTCCTCAGGGAAAGGCTTTTTTAATTTCTCATCATCCCTCGACATTTGTCATTATTCTGCCAGTACAAATTGTCTGGTGAGCAGATGGTAATTGTGCGGAGCCCTCAGGGTATAAATACCCGGACTTGCGCTTTTTAAGGAAATGGAAAAGTTAACTTGTTATGTTCATCATCGCCGGGTGTCAGCCTGCTCACCCCGTAAGCCTGTGTACCAATCCAGATAGTACCATCCTGATCTTCTTCGAGGCAGAGGATTTGATTAGACGAAAGTCCATTGTCCTCCGTGTCTGCATCAGACTGGGTTAAGCTGATTCTCCAAAATTACTTCATCGGCCCTTTTAGCTGATCCTATCCTGTTTGGATGCATTGGATTCGTCCCTTAACCTTGGGTTTGTAAAAAAAGTACAAGTTTTTGATCGGTTTCTCCAATATCCGGGCCGGGTCTGATCCTCAATTTTACCCTATCGCAAGTGCGATTCATCTTATTCCTTCACTTTCAAAATTTATTTATTATGAAAATTTTTCAAATTATTTCAGTTGGCATCATGCTGATGATGTCCCTATCCTGTGAAAAAAACACAGACGTCATTGAGCCTGATTCGGCTCTTACCCCAAGATCGCATACAAATTCTCCCCTCACGCTTGGATCTACGTTCTCTCGGGGATTCGGATTGAACAATTCCGGTGTGGTCGCGGGATCTGTCATAAATGCTGACGGGGTTGTTGTTGCTTTTACCCTTTCCCATCAGGGAATATGGTATTCTGATGAACCTGTCGCTTCCAACGGCCTGCCGGTCATCCGGTTTTCTGTCAACGACCGTGGTGAAGTGGCCGGACACAAAATTGTTCCGGGAGGCATCTCACCCGTTGTTTGGAAAAATGGGCAAGCTCACGATCTCGATCTTCTCCCTGGGTATCAATATGGTGAGGTATTTGATATCAACGCCTCCGGTCAGATGGTCGGTGAATCACTGAACGGCAATTATGCTGCTCCAACGGATTATCGTGCTACTGTCTTTTCACTCGATGGGGGCGCGATTGATTTGGGAACGCTGGGTGGAAATATCGCCAGCGCGATAGGCATAAATGACAAAGGTGAAATCGTAGGCTTTGCAGAGACCACCACACCGGGAGAGACGCGTGCCTTCCTGTATAAAGACGGCAGCATGTCCGATCTTGGTACATTGGGCGGTCCTTGGTCAAATGCAAATGCGATTAATAACCGAAGTGAAATTGTCGGCCGGTCAGTCCTGGCAGATGGTTTTTCTATCCGGGGTTTCTTATGGCGTGATGGTCAAATGACAAATATCGGCACATTGGGCGGTAACAGCAGTGTAGCGGTCGACATCAATGATCGCGGTGAAATCGTTGGATTTTCCCGGATCAGCTCAGGACCTTTTCATGCATTCCTTTATAGAGATGGAGACATGGTTGATCTTGGCGCATTACTTCCTGGTCCTGATAGCCGGGCGATGTCCATAAACAACAATGGGGATGTCACAGGATATTATACCAGACCTGATGGTACAACACATGCCTTCTTGTATCAAAACGGTCAAATGATCGAGCTCTAAAATGATTAAACCTTTTCTTTGACCGACCGGTAAAAATGTCACAAGTGGTCGTGCCCTGCATTACAGCAAAGTGATCAGGGGATAGCGTTGCAGTATTCAACGATGGGATCCTTGCATTGGACAATATCATTCTCGTCCAATGCAAGGATCCTCACTAATGGACTGAACACACAGATCCATCGTCCAGGCCCGGCAAGTTCGTATTTTGAACGGTTTAGAATAATTCAGGTTTGCACCATCTCTTTTGCAAAAAATATTTGTTGACGGGCTGTTGAATTAAACCATGAATCAGAAAGCATTCAAGATCGCCACAATATCATCGCCGTATTTAGCGATTTTTTGGTCTCCTAATCCTTTGATCTTACTCAGGGCCAGGAGATCCTGTGGTTTTTCCTTGGCTATGGTCATCAGGGTGGCATTTTTGAAAACCATAAACTCCGGCAGGTTGATTTCGGTGGCTCTGTCTTTGCGCCACAGGCGCAGGGCGGCATAGATGGTTCTTTCGGTTTCGTTGAGATCTTCCTCGGAGATAACGGGTTGCTTCCCGGTCTCCTTGACTTCTTTTTCCTCCCTGGCTTTCGCCCCATTGGGTTTTGGGTTTTCGTAGAAGACCAGGATAGACCAGTAGTCCGGGTTGCCGGGGACAAACTGGGTGGCGGTTTTCTTTACGGTGACTGTATCCATAAAGGAGTTGATGGCCTGCTGATCCGCCAGTGCGCTTTCCGTCGAAAGCCTCGTGTTGAAAAGTTTAAGGTTCATAGTTTAGAACTGTTGAAGGTGAAGGAATAAAATACGACACGGAATTCCTTTTGGGAAAACCTCACCTTGTAGTGTCTTGAGAGGGGTGAAATGTGACTATTGGGGGAAATTTTTTTTGGAATGAATCTAAACCCAAGACGACCATGAAACCAAAGGCAGTTTCGAAGCTACTGTTTTAGAGCGTCCTGCAGAGCTTTGTTTTGAAGGAAATCGATTTCATGATATGTCGTTTACAATGGGATGTTCATGAGCGAGTGTACAACGATCCGAAACTTCGGTTCCCCATTTGTCTGCGGGAAATGGGTGTCAATCAATAATCTTACACAAAACCCAGACTATCAGTTGGAAAGAAAAATATTGAATCAACCGTTATCCATTAGCTAATTTCAGCAATCAAAAAATCAGTGGAACGATCCTCTATATTCCGATGGGGTCATGCTATATTCCTTTGAAAATGTTTTAGTGAAATATCCTGGTTCACTAAATCCGGTCTCATACGCTATTTCCGAAATGGTGAGGTCTGAGTTTTTAAGCAATTCCATTGCTCTTGTTAGCCGAACGGAACGGACAAATCTTCCAGTCGATTCTCCTGTCAATGCCGTAATCTTTCTATGCAACTGTGGATGACTCATGGCCATATGTTTGCTTAACATGTTCATGTTTAACTGCGGATCATTGAGATGTTCTTCTACGAATGCTCTGATTTTTTGCAAAAACTCATTTTCTTTTGGTGAGGATTGTTGAACCGTTTGGGGATTGTCTGTGGTGGCGTGTTTGCGGTAATATTGACTTAAGGTGTTTCGGAGTTCCAGTAGTTTTTTAACGCGGAGCAATAATTCTTCGGGGTCAAAAGGTTTTATAATATAGGCATCTGCTCCATGTCCGATACCTTCCAACATGGCTTCGTGTTCTCCACGTCCAGTTAACAGGATAATGGGAATATGGCTTGTCTGAATATCTTTTTTTAAGATGTTGCACAATTCAAATCCATCCTTTCCGGGCATCATCACATCGCTGATGATCAGGTCCGGGATGCGCTCAAAGGCCAAACGCAATCCTTCATTACCATCCGTTGCAGACAGTACAGTGTATTCCTCGGTCAAGCAAGAGGCAACAAAATGTAAAACTTCCGGATGGTCTTCTACAACAAGTACGATGGGCTTCCCGGAAACACTATGTTGGGGTGTGATAAAATTAATTTCCTCTTCATGCGTTTCCTGGATTTTTATATCAGCTGCAGGTACAGCATCAGCCGTCTTGTGAAAATGCTTGGTAACTGGAAGGGTTAATTTAAACGTTGAGCCCGCATCAAGCTTGCTCTCTACGTTGATTTGGCCACCAAGGAGATCAGTGAGATTTTTCACTAATGCTAATCCGATTCCTGTTCCTCCGGCTGAAGCCCTTTTAGATTGGTAGAACCGATCAAAGATGTAAGGGAGGTCTTCGTCGCTAATACCTGCGCCGGTATCTGATATACTGATTAAAAGGAAATCAGCGGAGGAAGAAGTGGAAATAACCATCGCTACTTTCCCACCACGAGGGGTGTGTTTGATGGCATTAGAGACCAGATTACTGATGATTTGTGTTAGTTTTTCCTGATCAAAATCCATATACACCTCCTGTAGGGAAGAAGAAAAAAGCATAGAAATATTCTTTTCTCTCGCCCATGCTTCAAAGGACCCGAAGAGATAACGCAATACCTGTATGATCTCTCCATAGGCAAAATGTGGCTTGAGCATTCCGGCTTCCAGCTTTTGTAACTGCAACATTTGATTGATCAGTTGTTGAAGCCGCTCTGATTGCCGGTGTATACTTTGAATATCTTTTTGTTCAAGCACCGTATTTTTTGATAGTGCCTGTGTCACCGGTCCGTGAATGAGGGTAAGTGGCGTGCGGAATTCATGCGTGATATTCGTATAAAGTCTGTTTTTGATTTGCTCAAGTTCCATGAGGCGTTGTTTTTCCGCAATTTCTAGCTTTCGATTTAATTGAAATCGATACGTACTGTATAACACAAAACCCCCGAAGCAACTATACATGATAATGGCCCACCAGGAATACCACCAGGGAGGGCGTATGGTGAAGTTGTATTCCAATGGTTCGCTCCAGATTTGCGATTCTCCAAAAGCTTTAACATATAGGGTGTGGGTTCCGGAAGACAGGTTTCTGTATTCGGCGAAAGATTCGACAGAGGGTGACGACCATTCCTCTGAATCGTCCATTTTAAAACTGTATCGCACTTTATAGGGTGCGTTCCAATCCTGCGCGGAGAAGTGAAAAGTAAGATGGTTCATCTTATAGGATAAAATAGGATAATGTGGATAGCTTTCATAGAGGGCTACACTATCGAATGCCATAAAGGGCCTGAGACTATCCGGCAGTTTTTGGAAATTGTATGTTTGTTCATTGATATCGATTTGCCGAAGTACAGGTTTAGGCGTAAGGGCAGAAACAGAAAGGTTTTGCAGGTCAAAACGCTCTAGTCCTTTAGTTGTCCCCCACCACATTTGATCCTGATGGTCCTTGTAGGCACACCGGATATTAAATGCCTGACTTTTCAGCCCTTCATACTTTCCGAAGGAAATAATACGGTGCCTGCTTAGCTCGTCATCCTCAATCAAGCATAATCCCTCTTCACTGGCCAACCACATATGATTGCCAAAAGACTCATTCACGACATATTCCATGGAAGAAATCCTGCCCGGTAAGAGTCCCTGAGAGGTACCAAGCGTAATGAATTCACCATGCTGTCCATTTTCGGATGACATAAACTTAACTGCACCAGACCAAATCGTTCCTATCCATACATTCGAAGCAGGATCCAATTCGATTTCCTGGAGATAATTACTGGGCAGGCCTTCTCTTTCAGCATAGTTAGTCATCAACACCTCTGCACCATCGGCCGAAGGTTCGAGTTTGCACAAACCATTTTGATCGGTAGCGATCCAGATGACATCATTCTGGTCAATCTCGAGATCATACAGATAATCGCAAGTGAAACCGAAATACTCTGAATAGTGTATGGTATGCTTCAAGTCCGGGGGAAACATGATAAGGCCGCTACCATAGGTGCTTATCCAAAGATTACCCTTGCTGTCAAACTGCATGGCGGTAATAAATCCATTACTAAATTCATGCCACCAGCCGTGATGGGTAATGCTTTTTGTCTCTGCATCTGTTCTGTCCATCCGAAACACCCCTGACGGAGAGCCAAACCAAAGATTCTGTTTTTCGTCCTCCAGTATAGCCCAATTGTTGGGCAAACTGGATTCCGGTGAAATGCCATATTGCTTAACCACAGTTGGTGCCCCAATTGTCTGCGGGCGAAGCATGACTGAAAGTCCCTCACTTTCGGAACCAAACCAAAGCTGGCCTTTATAATCTTCAAACACAGATCTAAAACGCAGGTCGGTGAATCCTTTCACATTAAACAAGTGGTTGAACGACTTCGGATCAATGATGTTGATACCACCATCCGCCGTGGCCGCCCATACAGATCCAGCGCGGTCAATAAAAATTTGGGTGATAAGGTTGTTGGAGAGCCCGTCATCCTCAGTAATATGCGTAAAGTAATAGGGTGTTCCTGATTTATCGTCTTTAAGTGTAAGTTTATTGATACCCCCACCCCATATACTGATCCATATGTTGCCCTCATGATCCTTTGCCAAACTGGTTACTTTGTGGTTAGATAACCCATCTTTTGCTGACAGGTGAATAATCTCTCCATTTTTACCTGCTATGCCAATCGTTAATCGACTTAATCCGGAGGTACTGCCGATCCAAATGTGACCATATGTATCCACCAAGAGAGAGGTGATGTTATTGTCCGGCAATCCGGCTGAAGTGGTATAGTGTGTGAATGACTTTCCGTCATACCGAAATAATCCATCGCCGTCTGTGCCAAACCAAAGATGCCCATTCAGGTCTTCACACATGGCCATGATTTTCTTCTCGTCCGGTTTGATTTTTAATTTTAAATGAGTGATAGTTGCCGGAGCGGTTTCGCTGGCTGGAGTGTATTTCATCAGTACCTGGTCCCTGCTGCCAAACCAAATGTTGCCCTGCCGGTCTTCAAGTGCAGATCTGACTTCGTTGCGATATAGCTCGCCATCCTTTGCATTGAATGTGGTATAAGTTTGTCCATCCGTACAGATTATCCCGGCAGCCGTACTGAACCATAGACGTCTTTGCGAATCTTCCAACATTAAAAATCCATAACGCAACATGGTCATATCCTCTTTGTTAAAATTCCTGAAGTAGGTCCCATCATATTGCGTGAATTCATTTTGCGTGCTCAGCCACATATATCCCTGGTAATCCTGAAAAAGACATAAGATTTCAGGAGATGTCAGCCCATGCTCCTGGTCAAGGATTTGAATATTGTAGCGTGCATTTTCCCTGATTGCAGGTTTGCTGGCGCGTACAAGAGGAGGAGGCATCCAAGGTGCTGTGTCACCATGTAAAGGAATAGGGGTGAGATACGGAATGGTATCTCCAAATGCACCAATCAGTGTGCAGGCACAGGTATCGTTTGCCGGATAAAACCGGGCCAATGCCTCTTCGTCGATCATGATTTGATCCGACACGGGTGGAACAAGGACATCATTGGATGGAAGGATGATCGTTTTCTCTGGGACGCTCAATCGCGTCACGGGTGATGGAAATGAGTCGTTGGCAAAAACTTTTCCCCGCAAGCGAATGGGTTTTCCAGTTGGCACCGTATCGCTAAAGGAATTGTAGATATGTTTAATGCTGTCTCCTGTGATTTTATTAATGATATACCCTTCCCGGAGATTTAAAGCAATCGTGTCTGGTGCTGCATAGGTGGGTTTTTCTTGATGAGCGATTACCGGCTTTTCGTGGCATGAGGTCACTAATAGCAAACTAAAGAAGATGAGGAGTTTGTGTTTCATTTTGCCAGGAGTTAAGATTCAGCTCAAATGCTTATGCACACGGCCTCATTCAGACACACGATACGGGTGTGTATAAAGACTTTGTTAATATAAGAAATTTAGATGGGACATGGTCTACTGCCACCGGGAAATTCCATACGGTAATTATGATAAACCATTCCCATTAGACCTGCTGAGATCACAAGGTTCTCTTGCGGATCGAAATAATTTACCTGCATCCCCACCACCACCGCGGAGGATTTTGATATAGTCCTGATGCGCGCCAATTAAGCTTGAGATTTCCCCATTCATCATCATCATGAAAGACGTCCGTGCTGTCAACATCATTACTTCCGGAATGCCCAATACAAAGTAATGGATCAGCACCTGATGGATGAACACCATTGGTGTTCGCTCTGACTGATGCTGACAATATTCCA
Organism: Saprospiraceae bacterium; assembly: GCA_035458325.1. GTDB lineage: Bacteria > Bacteroidota > Bacteroidia > Chitinophagales > Saprospiraceae > Opimibacter. The sequence goes on from DATHZY010000152.1 coordinate 8,873, forward strand.
TCAAAGTGAAAATCAATACTACTGTTATTACAAACGCCGGCCCGCTCATCCACGCTCGCCTCATTAATTTCTTTCAGCATGCCCTCCGAGTAACCGTGCACAGCAGGTACATCAGCGCACAGATCACAATCAAGCGAAATTCCTTTGAGGCCATATCTGTAATTCATAGAAGAGGGTTGGTTGGGCTTGTATTGCTCCAAAACATGGGGTTGCCAACTGAATGGAACCGTGGATGTATCGGGCAAAGGTGGATCTGCAATCAAACCCCCATGGTGGAGTCCCAGATTATGACCAAGCTCATGCACAAATGTTCCTATCATGGCTTCCACGCTGCCTGCAATCAATGGATTCGGCAATCTCACTGTGGTGATGATGAATTCATTACCCGGGCTTTCTGCACGACCAGACCCTCCGTTTCCGCCACCGTTCCCAATAATACAATAGTGGAAAATGTCTTCCCGATCCGGATCAAACCAACGACTCTTTAAAATGCAATAATTCATGTAGGTACCGGTTAATCCTGGAGGCCTTCTGCCAAAACCAACATAATCAAAATCCAGAATAGGGGTATTGCCATGTGTAAATGGACCTGTAGGTGTGCCGCCAGATGGATCTCTGTCCTGACCCCTGTCAATATGTACTTTGATACCTCTGGTTCCATCAGGATTTAAAACCGGGGCGTTCAGATATACTTCTTCTATTCTGCCCCACATATTTCCTATCGTGATAAATGAATCCGGAAGTGCGCTTGGCATCCAGTCTACTTCGATCAAAATATCTTTTCGTTGTGGATCACACCCCATGGCGCCGAGGTCTATCAACTGTGTAGGATCACTTTCTCTGGGAAAACCAGAAATTTCCCAACGATCCAAAAGACCATCGTTGTCACTATCCAACTCACTCAACGTGTCAGGCATTTTATACTCTTTTGAGTTGCTCAAACCATCGTTGTTAAAAACTTCTACAACCAAAGTCCTGCCCAGGATCTGTCGTTGACCTGAAAGTATAGGTGGGGTGATGTTGACTAATAAACTGATGTAATGATAAATCGGATAACCATAAGATAGCGGATCCTGACCACCTGTATTAAAGCGGTCACTGGCAATCGCGCTGTGTAATGCTGCACTACATGGGTCACAAATCACCACTGACCCTGCACCATTGCGCATAGAAACTTTTACTCTTTCATATATATCTCCATTTGCTACAGCGATTGTCAATGCAACGCTACTGGTATCCGGGGCAAAATATTGAATAGCCACATCTTCAATGCGGGGTTGTGGCCATGTGCCGATCCGTTCACGTACAGTATAATTATGAGGTCGGGCTCTCCTGCCACCATACCTGAGTTCAATCTGGTGAGGCCTTCTCCTCGCATCGCTTGGAATTTGAATATAAATACCAGTCAAAGATGAGTTCGGCACGAGGTCTCCATCCCAATAGACTTCGGGATGTCCCAGGTCGGTTCCTTCCACTTTAATAACTTGTCCGGGATATCCCCAGCTCGGATAAAAGCCTGTGACCACTGGTAGCGGTTCCTGTTCCGAGAGCAGACAGAAAAGGGCGAGTAATGCAATGCTTATAGTTTTCATAGGAGAAAAATTTAAAAGTGAAATAAAGAAATGTGATTTAGGATAGCATAGAATAATGTACTGTTGATCGTACCTTCAGCACCGTAATACATTGAATAGACGAATTTTTAACACCACCTCCCTTCTGATGAATCACCCTGCTAAATTCTCCTCCTGGTTAGTTTTGCCCTTGGACTATCCTTTCATATTCTTGTAAATTCATTTCATTTTACTCCCGGATATGCCTTGAGCGGCATTACGAGTATCCTTTCTTTTGTTACCTGATTTCGATTATTCCGATTTCTTAAAAATCCCAAAACGGCATGCCGTTTTTGATGCCCGATATCATTGTTTTTAAGGGGAGATGCTGATCCATTGATAAGTCAAGGGTCCCGGTTTTTACTTCTGCTTCTATTTTTTGATTCTTTAGGATGCCTCTAATAACCCCATGATATTTAATTATCCGTGTTGATTATCAGCTTATTATAATAGTTATAACTTCCTTTTAGATAGTTATCAGCAGCGCCCCTTATCTTTGAGCCATAGAGCCTGCAGCATACTATGGACTCTTCTTTTGGTGTTAACCTATTTAGCAAAATCACTGATTAATTTACAAAAACATGAAGGGTTTCCTATTTGCATTCATACTGGTGAGTTGTGTTACCAGCGTTTTTTCACAGGGTAAAGAAACGGGGTTGACCCAGAGCACACCCGATGCCGTCCTCAAGGGTTTTATCAAGAATTATGGCGATGAAAAAGCCACCTGGACAGAAAGCGAAGGAAGTTACGAAGCCACTTTTAAGTTAATCGGAATGCCCGCAACAGCCTGGTATGATTCAACAGGCCACCGTATGAAGGTGGTGGTGGACATCAAAGAAGAACAATTGCCCGCGATTGCCAGGTCCTATATTGAAAGGAACTATCCTAAAGCCAAAGTGAGCAGGGCGCGAAAATGGACGGATGACCAAAAGGTCAGTACGTTTGAGGCAGATATCAAAGTTGCGGCGGACACCAAAAAACTGATGTTTACATCAAAAGGGGATTTGATACAGTAGCCTGGAAAGAAGTGAATTCCCGCTATGAATAAGCGCTGGTTCACTAAGATGACTCCTTTGGTCTTGAATGTAATCCTATTCAATCCTTTTTACAAATAATCATTGCTGCGATCACCCCTCGGCACTCATTCCGCAATCGTCAGCAGGACAACCAAATCAGTAATGCCTACGCATGGACTAATACAGCCAATGATGGAAACCGGATCCACAAGATTGGTCTGCCCAAACGCATATAATTGTGCAGTGGTGGCTATTAAATTTTATAGAATTATCAGATTTAGGTTTGCTTTAACTCACCTGTTTTGATGCTAAACTTGCAGCGATGACGGACATAAAGATGGGTCAGAAAAGCCACGGCTACTGCATTCCGGGCTGTGTAGATTTTATAATCCAGCGCATCTAAGATGCTGGCGCGCTAAGGTATGACCCGGACTATGCTATATGCACTGAGCTCCTCTTAAACATTATTCCCGTATCTTACCGTCCGGTTACTGCCCAGTAATTACCAGATGGTCCTTCTTTTTGACATTCTCCATGAATGTTTCCATCGTAGATTCTTGTTTTCACCTGCCTCGATTTCTGTTTTTTAGTTCCTTCTTACTCAGGTATTGAGTTTGGTAGTGTCCTATTGAACAGCTTTTTAGACAATACAGACAATCATCATATCCTATGCATTATAGCAGAAGTATACTTTACGTGGAGAATATGCTGTCTCAACGCTGCAAAAAAATAGTTGAAACAGTCCTGGAAGACCTTGGGCTCGAGGGTGCATGTGAAATTGGAGCGGTTACGGTGGACAGAGGTATAACACTTGAACAACGGCAAGAACTTAAGATCATCTTATCCAAATATGGACTCAAATTATTGGATATAGAAAAAACCGAAGTGATTGAAAGAATGATCACTTTAATCAATGAAAGAATTTATCATGTAGAACAAGGCGGCAAATGTACGTTCTCGGATTACCTGACCGAAAACCTGTCTTATGATTACAACTATCTGGCAAGTCTTTTTTCGCGTATAAAGGGTGTCACGCTTGAAAATTATATCATCGCCATCAAGATTGATCGGGTGAAAGAACTCTTGTTATACGATGATTGTAACCTTACAGAGATTTCCTATAAGCTGAAATATTGTAGTGTTGCCCATTTATCAACGCAATTTAAAAAAGTCACAGGCATCACCCCATCATCCTTTAAATGTCTCACAACTATGCGAGTCAATCCAAAAGGAAGGTGTAATAGCCATGAATTTATCTAACCAGGGCTATTGTAACTGGTGAAATGATTTATCTTGTGGCGTGACATGTAATTAACTTTACGCCTTACCTATCCCTGATCTGCCTTGATGAATCAGGCGCTTTGATTTCATTATCATTGGCCATTCATTTTGTCCTTCCTCGATCACAATCCTGGGCAACACGCTCTCCATCGTTCAATCACACAGCCAGCTGTTGCCAGTATTTACTTTGTATCTCAAAGACATCAATATCCTTCTGTGATTATAGAAGCGAATAATTATACCAGTCATCATGCAATTGTGAAACCGCTGTGCCATAATTATACAAAATTGAATTCCTGTCAGGTCCACAAACCAATGATATATGGAGTAAACAATACTTCACGGTGCATCCATAATAATGAAACTCTTTTCCGGAGAAGGTGTAACATGAATGCGTTATAATACAACGAGATTTGACCCGATAAGTAATTTACTAATTTTTGAATCAAAACAATATGTACAAATTTTTAATGATCCCTATCGCATTGATTGGATTTACGATCAATGCCACCGGACAATCTTCTGCTAATGCTACAGCATCAGCTTCCATTGTAGCGCCAATTGCTATAGTGCAGGTGGCAAATATGAACTTCGGAAATGTGGCTGTGACCGATGTTGCCGGAACTGTAATCCTCGCTACCGATGGATCACGTTCCATCACAGGTGGCGTAACCCTACCTGCTACTTCGGGAACTGTTTCTGCTGCGGAGTTTACTGTTACTGGTGAGGCAGGATACACTTATGATATTACTGTACCCAGCTCTCACACTATTACCAAGGTAGCTGGTGCTGAAACGATGACAGTTGATGCATTTGTCAGTGATCCTACGGAGTTGGCTGGCGTTCTGACAGGTGGTACCCAAACATTGCTGATTGGTGCTACTTTAAATGTCGCTGCTCTACAGGTAGCTGGCACGTATACGAATGCTATTGGTTTTGAAGTAACGGTCAACTATAATTAATTCTGGTAAAGCGGGACCCTCCGCTTGTGGGTTTAGAGGGCGAGAATTATGCTTAGTGAACCCAGCTTGCCCTGGGTTCACTTTTTTTATATCTAATAGGAATTCAAAATTCCATGTTCAATGACTATCCTTTGAAAAAATCATATTTAATTCTTTCCCACCTGTTGATTACGGCATTATGCATAGGATTTTTTTCCTCGGCCATTGCCCAGGGCAATCTCCTCATATTCCCTAAAAGGATCGTATTTGAAGAAGGAAAAAAAACGGAAATCATCAATCTGACCAATACCAGTAGTGACACGGTTAGATATAGCATTTCATTTGTTCAGTTCAGAATGGATGAAAACGGACATTTTGATAGAATTGCTGAACCTGATCCCGGCCAATTTTTTGCTGACGAATTCCTTCGCTATTATCCCCGCACAGTCACCTTAGGGCCCAATGAATCTCAAGTTGTAAAACTCCAACTCACTAAAACAACGTCTCTCCAGCCCGGAGAATACAGGTCACATCTATATTTTAGAGCTGAAATGCCTAGTGATCCGCTTGGTGAATTCAATACCCCAGCAGACACTTCATCTGTTTCAGTCCGGTTAATACCCGTCTTTGGTATGACTATACCATGCATTATCCGGATAGGTGAATCTTCAACGGATGTCGAGATTTCCAATCTGACTTTGGCTGAAGGTAAAGACTCCCAAACCAATTTACAGTTGGAGTTTCAGCGAAAAGGCAATTTCTCTTCCTATGGCGATGTAATGGTAACCTATAAATCCGCTAATGGTAAATTAATACCTGTCGGGTATGTGCGAGGTGTAGGAATATATGCGCCGGGAACCATTAGAAAATTGACGATGGCATTGGAAGGAGATCGTGTGCTGGATTTTACGGAAGGAGAATTGAATGTTGAGTATGTATCAAACTCTAATAAAAGCAAGGTCCTCGCTTCCGCCAGATTGTCTATCACACAACTCATAACCGTTCGTGCCAATTGAAATTGTGATCGACAACGTAAGACTTTCCTTTCGTCCTTTCCGGATTGTCTTATGCCTGTCTATGCTTTTCTTTCTCGATACACCTTCCTCGGCCCAACCTGATATTGATTTTGAAGAAGTTTCTGTCTTATCCAGTTTTAAATTGCTGGGCAGTATGGAAATTCCCGCCATTATCCAAAATGAAAAATTATATTTATCTCTTTCTGATCTTTTCGATTTTTTAAAAATAACCAATGATGTATCCCCGGGTATGGATTCACTCTATGGGTCTATTCAAAATCAAAAGGATGTATTCCTTATTGAAAAGAACACGCTTCGCGTCTCGTACCGCAGCAAAATAATTGAACTTGATCCCGATGATCTTCTCCTTGTAAATGAACAACTTTTCCTGCTCTCCAATCGCCTTGATGCGGCTTTTGGCCTTCAATGTCTGTTTAATATAAGAGCACTCACAGTAAGCATAACTTCCACAGAAGAACTGCCTGTCATCCGGATGTTGTTGTTGGAAAGTAAACGTCTGAATTACCACCAAGCTTCAGAAATTTTCATAGCGGATACCACTATTGAAAACAAATTCAGGCTATTCCATTTTGGTTCAGCAGACTGGTCCGTAAATTCAAATCAGTATCCTCAATCATCTATCAACACACGGTTCGGGTTAGCGCTTGGGGGTGTCCTGGCAGGCGGTGAATTCAATGCTTTGTTAACCCACACCCTGGACAGGCCCTTTCTTGAAAGGCAACAACACTATCAATGGAAATATGCACATAATAAGAGTGGCTTAGTCAGACAAATCATCGCCGGGAAGATTTCACCTCCATCTATTTCCTCCATTTTCGATCCTGTAGTGGGGGTGCAGATCACAAACACACCGACCTATACCAGGAAATCCTTTGGATTTTATACCATCAGTGATTTTACGGAACCCAATAGCATCGTCGAAATTTATTTAAATAATAGCCTGTTCGATTATATTAAAACCGACGCCACTGGAATGTATACCATCCGCATTCCTCTTGAATATGGAAGCACAGACGTAACGTTGAAGTTCTATGGACCCAATGTTGACAAGGAGATGACTGTTAAAAAATTTATTATACCCCTTTCCTTTCTTCCTGAAAATGAATTCGAGTATAGATTAACTGCCGGTATCGTACAGGACAGCAAGGGTAGTCTTTTTTCACAAGGAAAATTTAATTACGGCCTGACGAATAATATTACCATTGGTGCAGGAATGGAATATATACGCTCGATTGGAAGTGTTCAACAACTGCCCTTCCTCAATGCGTCTATCAAGTTATCTCCCAATTTGGCCTTTACGGGCGAATATGTGTCAGGTGTGAGATATAAAGGGATCCTCACTTATCATTCTTCCGCTAGATTGCAGTTTGAATTAAATTACACAAAATATGAGGAAGCCCAGGAAGCTGTACAATACCATTACATCGAAAGCCGTAAGGCAGTTATTTCAATGCCCTTCAGGTTTTTAAAAGGTGCAGGTATGTCCCGGTTGTCTTTCTCCCAGAATATGAATGGCGCTGGTATCAATAACAGCCTTGATTTGCAATTATCCTATTCGAGAAGAGGTATGAGTATTAATATGAATACCTACGCTTATGTAAACAGGACGAAAGAATATAAGGTATATAGTACGGTTGCTTCATCGGTTAGCCTTCCGGGGCAATTTAAGTTAACACCCCGGGTCGTTTATAATATGACAGACAAAAAGGTTATTTCTCTAAATGTGGGACTTGAAAAAAACTTTGGCCCTCGCTTTTCAGCCTTTATTAGCTTCGAGGAGCGATTGGAGAATAATGAACGCTATTGCCGTCTGGGGTTCAGGAGAATATTTTCTTTTGCCAGAGTAAGCTCCAATTTTAGTTATACCAGACATCAAACTTCCTTTTTTCAATCAGCTTCCGGGAGTATCATCCATGATCGTAAGGCGAATTATCTGAAATTTACAAATCACTCTTCTATAGGGAAAGGTGGAGTCGCGTTTATTTCCTTCCTTGATCTCAATGGCAATGGCAAAAGAGATGCCGGAGAGCAGACTGTAAAAGGACTTAATGTTACGATGTTCAAAAGTGGGGGCATGAAAACAGTTACCGACTCCTCGGTGATAATTGTCGGGCTGGAGCCTGCCATATACCATAGTTTTATACTCGACGGCACCTATTTTGATAATTTATCGTGGAGAATATCCCAGGATGCCATCAATATCATGATAGCTCCAAGCCAAATAAAATTCGTGGAGGTCGCCGTTGTCCCTGTAGGTGAAGTCTCCGGATCAATAAGCCGGCAAAATGAAAATGCTTTAAATGGCTTAGGTCGGATTAAGGTCAATATTTACAACAGTAAATCCGTCGTTGTGGCTACCGTTATTTCAGAAAAGGATGGCTACTTCAGCTTTCTTGGGTTGTCTCCTGGTCTTTATACAGCAGTCATAGACGAGGTTCAGCTGGCAAAAATAAAAATGTCCGCATTTCCCAATTCCATCTCTTTTTCGATCGGCCAGAATATAGACGGGGATATTGTTGATACCCTGGCGTTTATTTTGAAAATGATGCCAGAATAAGAAGTTATCGGAATGGGGAGCTGTAAACCCTTTCAAAGCTTGCGCTGTATCATAGGGTCTTTTGTTTTTTACGATCCGTCTTTATGTAATCTCCTTTAAATAACTTTCAACCATTCCTTAGGCATTGGCTACTTATACTGACCGGGATCGATGTATTGCTTTTTGAAACAAAGAAACTACCGTCTCCCGACATAACTTCTACTTCTACTTCTACTTCCTCGTTCCGCTTTCGATATTCGATATTCCTCCCGGTTTGGATATTCTGTTTTGAATGCAAGGCAGGACCGTCTCCTGACTATACTTCTACTTCTACTTCTACTTCTACTTCTACTTCCTCGTTCCGCTTTCGGTATTCGATATTCGTTATTCGCTCTTCCTCCCAGTTTGGATTTTCTGTTTTGAATGCATGTCAGGACCGTCTCCTGACTATACTTCTACTTCTACTTCTACTTCCTCGTTCCGCTTTCGGTATTCGATATTCGATATTCGCTCTTCCTCCCGGTTTGGATTTTCTGTTTTGAATGCAAGGCAGGACCGTCTCCTGACTATACTTCTACTTCTGCTTCTACTTCCTCGTTCCGCTTTCGATATTCGATATTCGATATTCCTCCCGGATTGGTTCGCTGCGCTCGCCGATCCGGAGATGGGGAGCCGTAAACCCACGAAAAGCCCTGGCTGCGCCATTGGGTCTTTTGCTTTTTACGCCGCTTTTAAGCAAGCTTAACGAACATATTAAAACAGGAATTGAAATAGGTCCCCTTCAGGGGATTTAGGGGTAAAACGGATATAGGTTTGATGTGGTCGGAAGCGGATTGGCTCGCTGCGCTCGCCGATCCCGAGATGGGGAGCCGTAAACCCACGCAAAGCCCTGGCTGCGCCATTGGGTCTTTTGCTTTTTACGCCGCTTTTAAGCAAGCTTAACGCGTCGTAAAAAGCAAAAGCCCCACCACTATCGTGGCAGGGCTTTGCGTGGGTTGAGGTCGGAAGCGGATTCGAACCGCTGTAGCAGCTTTTGCAGAGCTGTGCCTAGCCACTCGGCCATCCGACCATCATGTTCGTTTGAATGGTCCCGCGTCCGGGGCCATCTGAATCAAACGAAGGGCAAATATAGGGGTTTATTGGTTTTTCCGATTGTTATTGATGGATATTGCACGTTCCGGCTACAAATAACTGAGCACCAGGGGTATTGGTGATGAGCGATGCCCCGGGTACACCAGGGTTGGGCTCTATAGTGACGTTTTTAAACTTGACGATGCCTGGGTTGTTGATTGCCCCTCCGGACATCGAAGTACCTGCAGTGATCTTCACATCCACAAATTCTACCTGAGCCGAATTGCCGATTTCGAAGACTCTCGACCCGCTGCCGGTGATGTTGATACCAGATCCTTCCGATTTGATGACCAGGTTTTTATCAAGCAGCAATGGTGATCCGCCGATATTGATCGTCTGACCTGAGAGCAGGCCGGCCAATCTGATCGTATCACCAGTACCTGCACAGGCGATGGCCGCCGGCAAACTCCCGAAACCTGTCCCTGATGTCTGGTTGACGATCAGCTGACAATCCAGCGTGCCACACACCTTCAATCCCCAGGTATTCAGAATACCACCATCTGCCGAAGGATAAACATCCTCAACCTCCAGTGTCCATATTCCTGCCGAATGTTTGTTATCAAAAAAACTCAGCGTATTATCCGGTTTATACATCATGCCATTTGTCGGTGGACATGGCCAATTATTATTGGCGGCTTCATCATCAAACTGGATATTGAAATTATCATCATTACCGCAGGGTTGATTCCAGATCAGGCGCTCAGAAGCATCGGGCGCAATGATGGTAAACTTGAGATCATCGACCCATGAATGCGTCCCAGTCAGATTGATGATGTTTACATCTGTGATGACCATATCGAGAGGACAATCAAAAATGGATGTTACCACCGAGGTTCCTACCGGAATATTAACCGGTACGTTTGAACTCATCAAAGCCAGGCAGGAGACGGTCGTAAATGTGAATGCGGATGACCAGACCCCATTGCCACACGTATTTATTCCCTTGA
>DATHZY010000153.1:0-3833 GCA_035458325.1 Saprospiraceae bacterium
TCATGGCTTACGCCATGACCTTTTTTATTTCTGGAAGCTGGTAGCTCGAAGCTGGCAGCTAAAAAACTGATAGCTGATAGCTGACAGCTGTTAGCTCTTGTGATTAAACGACATCAAATCCTTCATGATCAAGAGCGTCTCTTCGAGGTAGATATCCTTGCCCATCGTCTCCAGCCATGCTTCATTGCGGCCGACCTTGGAGGAGTCTACCTGGATAGATTGCAGGTCGATAGCCAGGTTTTGGGTCTTGAGATCTTCGATCTTGCCAAAGGATTTTTTAAACTCCTTGGATTCTTCTTCCCTGGCGATATCGAGGGCGCGGAACTCATCGAGTTGGAGTGGCACGATGCTTTCGTTGCGGATATCCTTGATGCGAAGGGCATTGGTGATCACTTTTGAAAACTGAGGGGAGGCCTTGACACGTGCATCACTCTTGGCTTTCAACTGATCCATCTTGTGGAGATCAACGATGTCCTGGCCATACTGTACCGGCGCTATCTCTGACCATTCCATCGGGTATTCCATTTCCTTTTCACCGGAATCAATGTATTGTTGATTGTCTGGCAGATTGATGTCCGGGGTCACACCTTTCAATTGTGTAGAACCACCATTGACGCGATAGAATTTCTGGAGGGTGATCTTGACATCGCCCAGTGGCTTGAATTCATCAAAACCGGAGATCGTCTTGTCGAGATCAAAAAAGCGCTGTACGGTGCCTTTACCGAAGGTCGAACGGCTGCCGACGATCACACCACGGCCATAGTCCTGAATCGCTGCGGCGAGAATTTCAGAGGCACTGGCGCTCTGTGTATTGACCATGACGACCAGTGGACCTGTGTAGACTACTTTTTCATCTTTGTCTTTCAGAACATAAGGAGCAGCATCTCTTCCTTTTACCTGCACGATAGGTCCGGCTTCGATAAAGAGGCCTGTCATCTGTACCACATCATTGAGTGATCCACCGCTATTGTTACGCAGATCGAGGATGATACCCTTTACATTAGCCTGCATCAATTTCTTTACTTCGATCTCTACATCTTCCGCGCAGCTTCTGCCATTTGGGTTTTCAAAGTCTGCATAGAATTTTGGCAAGGTGATATAACCTACATTGCCTACTTCGCCTTCGAGTTCGAGGATGGCAGATTTAGCAAAACCTTCATCCAGGATGACTTCATCCCTCAGGATCGTAATCTCGCGAACGGATCCATCTGTCTTGCGTACGGTAAGGGTGACTTTGGTGCCCTTAGGTCCTCTGACGAGTGTTACCACTTCGTCTACGAGCCAACCGGTTACATCCACCGGTTCTGTTTCGGTTTCCTGCTGGACTTTGAAGATCTTATCATCTACCTCGAGTTCTTTTTGTTTCCAGGCTGGTCCGCCGGGGATGACAGCGACTACCTTGGTGAAGTCACCATCCATCTGGAGGCGAGCGCCAATGCCTTCGAGACGACCGGACATATTGATATCAAAATCTTCTTTTTCCTTTGGATTGAAATAATCGGAATGCGGATCATACACATTGGTGATGCTGTTGACATACATTTCGAATCGGTCGGAACGGCGCACCTTGTCCATGCGCTCATACCACTCATCAAATACTTCGAGTACATCTTTACGGGCATCAGCCTCCAGTTCGGCTATCGATTTCTTACCACCTTCAGGGACATCAGTGGCAGACTCCTGCTCCTTGATCTTCTCAGAAAGACGGGTCAGTGTTTCATACTTGAGGTATGATCTCCAGAATTCCTTGAGTTCGGCATCATCCTTGGCGTACGATCTTTTTTCGCCGTCGGTTTCGATCGAATCCTTGATGGTGAAATCAAACGGCTGGCTGAGCAGTTCCGGATACCATTTGCGGGTCTTTTCGATGCTGTTGTTGATGAGTTTGTAGGATAGCTCAAAAAACTTGAGATCCTCATTACGGATCAGGTCATCGAGGCTGTCCTGGTAGTCATCGAGCAGGTCCAGGTCTTCCACGATCAGGAAGCGTTTCATACCGTCGAGCCTGTCCATGTAGGTATTGTACAGCCGGTTTGAAAAGTTGTCGTCGAGAGGGGGATTCTTAAAATGGTATTGCTGCATCATGGTGAGTACAGCCCTCAGGATCAGTTTTTCCTTGTCGCCATTTTCCGGGCCTTTAAACGCGACGAATCCGGCGTAGGCCATTATGCCGGTCAGGGCAGCGATAATCCATATCCTCATGGTATTCTTTTTCATTTAGAGTGGGTCGGGGACCCGGGTTTTTCAATTAGGAAGACAATTTACGTGCTTATAACAAAACGGATCCCCAAATCTTATACGATTGGAAGGTATTTAACGACACGATAACATAAAATGTTTTCAAGGTTCCTGCTGGCAACAGTCCATACCCGTCTTTCGTTATCTTTGAATTCAATCATCTAAATCCAACATATTGAACACACTACCTTCATTGCGCCCGGGGAGCGGAATCCTCCTGGTGGCAGGTTTTTGCCTGATTTTATTGGTTTCCTGCAAAAAGGAAGATTCCCCGGATACGGTCGATTGCACGGGCCTGACCCCGACGTATACCTCGGATATTAAAGCAATTCTGGATGCCTCGTGCGCAAAATCCGGTTGCCATGATGCCGCCACGATGGCCAATAATTATAATCTGAGCACCTATGCTACCGCGAAGCCGGTCAGCCAGAATAATCGGTTTCTGGGCGCGATCCAGCACAAAAGCGGGTTTTCTGCCATGCCGCAGGATGGACCGAAGCTCAGCCAGGACAAGATTGATCTTTTGACTTGCTGGGTGGGGAATGGCTCGCCGGAATAGGCTGAGGCTGAGGCTGAGGCTAAGGCTGAGGCTGAGGCAAAGGGCATAGAGCATAGGGCAAAGAGCGCAAAGGGCAAAGTGCTAGGGGCAAGGAGCAAGGAGCAAGGAGAATGAGTTGTGCCAGGAGCCAGGAGGCTCCAATAATTGATTTTACAATAGTCATTGATTTTCTGCTCTTTCAATACGCAGCCAGCGGCTACGTATATCATTTTTTTTTTTTGTAAAACAAATGAATGATTTTTCATTGCTCTACGCCCATGGCTCTTCCAGCTATAAACTTCAAGTTATCTGATGGGATCTACGAACTGTGCGTAAAATAAAATATTGGCGTTGTTTTCTGCGGAAGAAGCCGCCCGATGGCACGCTCGCCACCAGCATAAGGATTGCCCCTGGTTGGCTGCGAGAACGCCATCCAACGGCATCCCACCAGTAATCCATAGGTCCACAGACATCACTTTTTTTATCTTTAAGGGGTAAAGGCGATCCCACATGGAATGCCTGATCATTATCATTTGAGTTGATAAACTTATTTTTAAACATGAATACTGCTCTGCGTATAACTTACTTAAGTACTCTGATCTGCCTTTTCCAGATCAATATGAGTGCTCAATACTCTGTCTCCTCTCACCGGGATGATCTGAAAGCCTCGGTCGACATGGGACAGTTCCATGACCCCTTTGCCTTCAATGTCAAATATGCGGAGGCACCTCATCCGACAGGGAAAGCTGCCATGAGAGCTTTTCTGAGGGCAATCAAACTCGAGGCCCAGCGCCAGACACCGGTGCGTCCGGATGCCACTGTCCAGACTCGTGGGGTGATTCCACCGCCAGAGATTCTGGCGAGCTTTTCTGGTAACAGTATCATCTCCAGCACGCCACTAGACAATCACCTCGCCATCGGCCCTCAGGAGCATGTTGTTTCTACCATCAATGTCCATATGCTGGTGACCAACAAGGTCGGTTTCTGGCTCGGGTCTTATAAACTGGATGAATTCTTTGAATCTACTGGTGGGCTCATCAATCGTTTTTTTGATCCT
>DATHZY010000154.1:0-4135 GCA_035458325.1 Saprospiraceae bacterium
CGTTGTAATTTTACCTGTTTTTACGTTTTTTCGGATCAAGCCTTTATCTGAAGTAAACCACTGCACGCCGTTATCCGCATCTAAAAAGGAAAAAGTAGTGTATCCATATTCATCATGTAACCTGACAGTACTTGTAAAGAATTCAACCTTATATAAATTTGATTCCTGGGTACTGATCCAGAGCCATCCACCTGTGGAGGCATATGCGGTCCAGCCACTTTCATCTTTAAAGCCTGTGCCCGTGGAGTTAGCATTCGTATAGTGGTTGGTTACCTTTGTTTGGGGGTTATAGCGCATGATGCCATTGGACAATGTTCCGATCCAAAGGCAGTTTTCAGTATCTTCAGTGATAAACGTAATGTGATCATTTATACTTTTACTTGGGGGCCTGCAAATATTGTCTGGATGTTTTGAATCACACATGTGTCGTGTGATGACGCCTGTGGAAAGGTCCATGGAATGTAATCCATCCCCCATGGTGCCTATCCATAAGGTGCCCTTACTGTCTTCAAATATGGCGCGGACTTTATTGCTGATAAGGCTGTTGTTGTTTTTAGGGTCATGAAGGTAACGTGTAAAGGTTCCCGTATTCCTGTCAAACCGGTTAAGTCCGCCCATATCATTCTTGCCCCATGCAAATCCGGTTCCGACCCAGAGGGTGCCTTGATGATCCTCATACAATGCCCTTACTTCATTATGACTTAAACTTCCAGGATCTGCAGGATTATATTTGAAATGTTTGAAAGTGCCAGTAGATGGGTCTAAAAGATCAAGTCCCCCGTTCGTTCCTATCCAGATATTTTTTTGATGATCGATGAGGATATTACTGACCGTATCATTGCTGATGCTTTTAGGATTATTTGGGTCATGCCGGTAGTGTGTAAACGTTTTTGTGACAGGATCAAAGCGGTCGAGGCCAAATCCATATAAACCAATCCAGATCAGTCCGTTTGAATCTGCGTAAACACATTCAGGGTAGTATCCGCCAAGGGTATTTGAATCCTTGGGGTTGTGATGATAGCGGATCATGCGGCTGCCATCATATTGTGTGATGCATCTGTTGGTCTGGTCTGAAAACCACATGATCCCGTCCTTGTCCTGGGTGATGCTGTTAATCTTGCCGAGGAAGATTCCGTTCATGCCGTTGATGAGGTTGAATTTGATTTCCTGAGTCTGGGCAGTGCAGTATACAGGAACCAGGCAGAGCAGGATGATTACATGACGAAACAGGCTTGATCTCATTTCTTGCGTTTGTTGAGCAGGTATCACTTAATTGGGTAAGGTAATTGTAAATGTGGTTCCTTCACCTTCCGTAGTTTCTACTTTCAATTCACCGCCATGTGCTTTGATGATATCGTAACTTAATGATAATCCCAGGCCGGTTCCCTCGCCGGTGGGTTTGGTAGTAAAGAAGGGTTGGAAGATTTTATCGAGTATATGAGCGGGAATGCCGGGGCCATTGTCGGAGACGGAGATTTCAACCTGTTTTGCTTCTAAATCCCCTTTGTCCCGTTTTGCCCCTAAATCCCCTAAAGGGGACTTGACTAGTTTTGTGGAGACCGTTACAGTTGGATTGTATGGTAAGTCCCTTTTAGGGGATTTAGGGGCAGACGTGGACACTGCATAAAACGCATTCGTAATCAGGTTGAGGATTACTCTTCCGATATCCTGTGGAACGAGATCGATCTTGCCGATCGACTGGTCAAAGTCAGTCTTCATCGTCGCATTGAAAGATTTATCTTTTGCACGTAACCCATGATAGGCGAGGCGTAAATACTCTTCGGCCAATCCATTGATGTCAGTTGCTTCTTTGACACCACTGCTTAAGCGGCTATGCATCAGCATGCCTTTGACAATGGCATCAGCACGCTTGCCGTGGTGATTTATTTTTTGTTCGTTGTCTGCAATGTCATTGGCAATGGAAATGGCCTCGGCATTGTTTCCCCGCTGCAATTCCTCCTTCATTTCTTCAATCAGTTCTGTATTGACATCCGAAAAATTATTGACGAAGTTTAACGGATTTTGAATCTCGTGGGCGATGCCGGCCGTGAGTTCTCCGAGGGAAGCCATTTTTTCAGATTGGATGAGTTGTGCCTGGGCAGCTTTTAATTCAGTCAACGCCAATTCTGTTCTGGCTTTTTCTTCTTTCAATCTGAATAAGTCCAAGGTCGCCTGATGGGCAAGTTTTTCCGCTTGTTTCAGATCATTAAAACGGGTGTATGTGAGGTTGAAAACAGCAGCAAATCGTTCGAGGAGATTTAGCGTCTCTTCAGGTTGATCTTCCTGTGATGCGATGCCAATATATCCCTGAGAGAAGTAGGCTATTTTTTGAACCCGGCGAGTCGGAAAGTTTGTGTTTTTGAAGGGGACACCAACCTCATCTTTAAGATATTTAAAGTATTGAGCCAGTTCCTCGCCTTCCATATAGAGTGAGATGGAGGGCTGTTTCGTTGCCCATCCCTCATACATCCTGCGCACCGAAATGTTATCTTGAATCCTGGCGGTGTATACTGAACAGTCTTTGCCACCTTCTTCATTGGTCAGATAAAAATGGACATCTGAATTGTCATTTTCTATGATTGCAATATAGAGTCGGTTTGGTGCGATTCCCAGTTTTACGAGTTCGTGTAAGAGGACTTGTGCGGTCTCTGCCAGCTCGTCACATGATTGCATGGCCATGGTGCGGCTGCGCACCCGTTCAAGTCCTGCTTCAATTTGTGCTTCTCTGGCCTGTGCTTCAGCCTGTGCGATGTCCATATAGCGACGGTAAGAAAATTCAAAGACATTTCTGAACCGTCTGAGAAGAACCCTTTGCTCTTCTGTAAGCGAATGGAAGGAAGAAATGCCAATGGCGCCCACCCCAATCGAATAGAAGTAATATGTTAAGACATCGACCGCATGTAATCTCGGATCATCCGCTTCTCCCTGGCTTATTCTTAAGGCGATGAGTTCTTTCAAAGGAAGTCCTTCTAACACATCTTCCACAAATGCATCATTGGAAGCTTTGAGTTTCTTTACCTGATTTTCAATAAATGCTTGTGCATTGTACTTGACCGGAGTTATACTTCTGCCCACATCGGGCGAGTAATCGTAATTGAGGAAGGATTGTTTATGGTCATCCAGGATATTGATCATCGTATTTCTCAATCCGCTGAATCCCAGGTTTTCAAGTTCGGTGTATAGAACTTCGCAGATATCCAGCAGGCCAGTTGCTTTACGCATGCCCAGGGCGACGCTGCGGACTCGTTCGAGAGAGGCTTCGATCCTTGCTTCCCTGGCATGGGCTTCCGCTTTTTCCAGATCAAGAAAGCGGATATACGTCTGTTCAAATACTTTGGCGAATCGTTTCTGGATTTCCAGGGTTTCAGCTGGGTAGGCTTCCGTACCCTGCAGGGTTAAGAGGCCATGAGAAAAATAGGCATTATGGGTAACCCATTTTGTGATATTTGCTTCAACTAAGGAACGAAACATTTCAGCCAGTTCCGGTACCTGATTGGCCAGAACTACGAATTTGTCCCAAAGTTCACCTGAAAATTCGGTCGTGATAAACAGTTCGTTTCTTTTGTCGATGGGCGTTTGTTTCCATTGGTGAAATTCATGATTGAGCTCGTCAAAATGAGCGAATGGAAAACTAAATGTAGAAATAGTTCCATCAGATAAATACAAATGCGCCCAGACTTTGGCAATGCCTGTTTCTTCATTGATCAACCCGATTTCAATGTCTGTAGATTCATTGCTTAATTTAAGTTTGTCAAATTCCTGGTACAGCAGTTTTACTACATCTGAAAGTTCATCGCTATGCTGCATGGCCATGGTTCGCGCACGTACACGTTCCAGTGCAAGTTCAATCTGGGCTTCCCTGGCCTGCGCCTCGGCATGTTCAATATCCCGGAAACGCTGGTAGGCGAGTGCAAATACATTTCGAAATTTGTGGAAGACACCAATTTTTTCTTCAGTCAATGGGGTGTAGGTGGAGAGTCCTAAGCCACCTTCACCTATCGAATAAAAATAGAAATGTACGGACGATGCCTCCTCCAGGATCGGGTCGGGAAACTGGTTGTCGTCTTTGCGGTATTGCTTCCAATCAGCCAGAGCCATTCCAGTAAAGGAATGTGAGAAAAAGGCATCAGGAGAT
>DATHZY010000155.1:0-5291 GCA_035458325.1 Saprospiraceae bacterium
TGCTCAAAAGAAAATAATATGAAAAGGTATAACTTTTCCCATGTATATTCATGGGATCGTACCAGCAATATACTATAGCTGGTATTTATGGTAATGATATGGATGTCCACTATGTACAATGCAACACTCAAGGCTCAGGTAATAACATCGCCATGCGGGTGTTCGTCATGGACGTCTATTGGTACTACTGGTGGGGTGACTAATGTAAGTACAGTTTCACTGACTCCAGGCACTTGTTATCTAATTAAGGGAACGCTACTCATCAATGTGAACACTGTATGGACAGGTATGAAGCTCAAGATGGAAGAGAAATCACAGATCAGAGTGGTGGCGTATCTAAGTATGACTAACTGTTACCTCTCTGGATGCGGCGATATGTGGAAGGGCATCGAAACAGTAGGCCAGACGTATTTGCATTCTTACTATAGTTTTATAGAGGATGCCAATATTGGGATGAAACTGTCTGGACTGGCCGGTATGGTTTGTTTTGGAACTGATTTTATCAATAATTATATTGGTATAGCAACAGCCGATCCATGTGCAGAGGATACAGAGGATAAGCTCATACAACGTGGTCAGATTTGGGGTTGTGAGTTTTATACAGCCACGACTTTGCCAGATCCTTACCCTGGGCATTGTTATTATCCTTCGTGGCCAACCACGCCTTCCGAAACACCTTATAACCAGGGTTTCGCTGCGATTTATTTGTCGCGCACAGTTGGATTGAATATTGGATATGATGGAGCGGATAGTCTGGATCGAAATAAAATTCACGATATGCGTAACGGGATTATCCTGCGTGATGAAACTGTATCGGATATTTCGGGAACGGATTTTTATAATTTTGAGGGTGGAATGAGAAGAGCACTTCCAGATCCACTCCTCGATCTGAATCAGTTTGCGATCCACATGATCAATGTAGAGTCTAATATCCGGAATGATACAATGTACAATCTGATGTTTGGTGTTTATGGATTGGAGTCGTCAAATATTATTGAGCGAAATGAAATCACCTTGTCGACTCCGTCTCCGGGCTACGGTTTTACAAGGGGGATTACCCTGGTAAGGCCACAGAGCGCAATCATCCAGGAAAACGCAATCAATGAGGGAATGCGGGGCATCTCTATTGAAGATGTAGCAAATGATTTTACGATTGAAGATAATGATCTGATCACCTCCTTTTATTTTCTAGGTATTAATATCAGGATATTCGTCCGGAATGCTAAACTTGATCCTTCCGAAGGCGTGATTTTGAATAATGTCCTGTCAATCGATGATGCGTTGGCATCCACGGGCATTCATCTGATCGATGCTAACCTTATAACCGTGGAGGATAATGATGTCATTTTTATGAATGATGAAGAACATCAAACACGAGGCATTTTAGGTGTTGGAACAACTCGGTCAACTATTCTTGGCAATACAGTCTATCGACATATTGTAGATGTGCAAGAAGGAAATAATGGTATCGAACTTGAAAATTCCGGTTTTAATACCCTCTTCTGCAACACAATGGAAAATTTCTGGATTAATATGCACATGTTTGGACCTAACCTCCTTTCTGGTATTGAGACTAATATCATAAATGAGGCTGAATTTGGATTTGCGATTACTTCGCCAACAATGCTTGGAATTCAAGAGGATCTTGGCAATAAATGGTTGGCTTTATATGGAGATTATGGCTCTTATTTATTTGGCTCAAACCCGGAGGTTGAAGCATTATTTTCCAAATTTATTGTTGATGAACTTGAAGATTCAGATTTTATGCCTCACCCTATCGGTCCTTCGAGTGTAAGTAATGATATTTGGTTTGTAGATGAATATACCCCACTCTCACCAACTTTTACCTGTTTTGATGGGCCAATACCACTTGTCAATGCTGATACTTTGAGTAAATTAATTCGGACCGAACTTACCTTTGAGGATTTCAATGATGAAATGACCTGGATCATGAAATCAGATATTTTTGATATGATTCTGGTAGACCCAGGATTAACTTCTAACACAGTACTTGATAGCTTTTATTCAGCTGAAGAAAATACAGCACTTGGTAAACTGGTTGCATGGCAAAAGGATCTGTCATCCAGATTTGGAGAAGAGCGAATTCTCAAAGGACTGACCCTGGATACGATTTCTTCCTTATCAGAGGATATTGTATTTATAGATTCCATTCTTGCACTAAGTCCAAATGACAGTGCGACCTGGATAGCACTACGTGTCCTGAAAGCAGATACCCTGGAAAATGAAGTAGCAGAATTGAAAGGATATCTTGATGATGAGCACACAGATTCCCGAAGTGCATATTTAGCAATCGCCTATGATCTGGATAACCTGACCACAACTAATGATCTGGAGGCTTACCTTAAGGAAGCTTTGCTATTCAAAACACAATTTCTCCTTGGCACTGCTTTTAGTTCAGGTGACTCCACTGACCTGACAGTACTAGCAGGACTATGCCCATGGGAAGGAGGTAGAGCGCAGGCTGTAGGACAAGAGTTGTATTCAACGATCGACAACCTAATGATTCTTCCGTCAATGGATAATTGTCCTTCTCCACGACCTTTTATTGCGATGCCAGACCATCAATCTACATATGAAGGTGATGTATTTTTAGTGACACCCAATCCTGTATTGGAAACTGCTGAAATCAAATGTGACGAAGTCATCACAGGTATAACTGTATTCAATACTGAAATGAAACCGGTCTATACTATTCAGCCGATGGAACGCCAGTGGTCAATCAACATGAGTAAACTTGCTGCTGGAGTCTACATCATTTCTGTCTCCACGATGAAAAATCAATTTTCTCAACGAATCGTACGTATGTAATGAAGTATTTTCTGATATCTCTATTAGCTACAGGGTTGATTTTTCTGTCCGAGAATGTTGATGCACAGCGTGAGGGTGACACGTGGGTGATGGGATATTATAGCGGAGGAAGCCCTAATTATAGTATCATGCATCTGGATTTTCGTAATGTAGATTTGGCTATACATTGGCATTTTGATGAAGTCATGCATATGCGGGAGACAGCTGCTAACATATGTGATGCAAATGGGGAAGCTATATTGTGGACCAATGGCATGGAGATATTTGGAAAACATGGAATATATGTAGAAGATACAATAGCTTATTTAGATAATGAAATAGGTTACTGGAATTGGTTTGATTTGGAGAATATTGGCCCCTTCGGGTTTCCTTTACACGATGGGGCCATTATTTTGCCTATCCCTGATCGGGAAGGACAATTTTCAGTGTTATATCATTTTATGACTGATGTTACACAAGCCACTTATGGAGTTACTGAATATCTTGAGGCAAAGATAAATATGCATGTTGACTCAAGTTTTATAATGGTATACAAGGATTCTTTAGTTAGTGAGCATAATTATTTTTCTGGCACCTTGTCAGCAACACGTCATGCAAATGGCCGTGACTGGTGGGTAATGGTAATGGAAGCAACTGGAAACAAGTATTTTGCTTTTTTACTTGATCCCAAAGGTATAAGGTTACATCACTCTGGAGAAATTGAAATCAACCTTGAAGAAGGCACAGGACAAGCAAGATTTTCACCTCAAGGAAATTATTTTGCAAGAATGGATATCTTAGATTTTGATGATGGTCAAAATATAACCTTGTTTTCATTCGATAGATGCACTGGTGAATTAATCCTTGTGGATCAGTTTAACACAAATTTTGGATTTTTAACAGGTGTTGCATTTTCTCCTTCTGAGAGATATCTTTATGCGGATGACAATAACCATTTATGGCAATGGGATTTGTGGGCATCTGATATCTCAGCATCACAAGCCCTTGTAGATACATTTGATGGTTTTGTCCAGCCTGGTTGGTCTGAGATGCGATTCGGACCATTAGTCAATGGACCTGAAGGTCGTATTTATTTAATACCACCAGCAGGAAGTAGTGAGTTTATCCATGTTATTGACAGACCTGATGAGCCTGCGGCTGATTGCAGATTTCTGCAGCATCACATTGACCTCAAAGTGCCTAATGGCTGCTCGGCACCAAATCTTCCAAATTTCAGATTAGGCCCTTTGGATGGAAGTCCATGTGATACACTTGGGTTAAATAATGTACCGGTCTCCAGATGGAGATTTGAAGAGGATCAACCAGGGTGGAGATATGATGTACGATTTACAGATTTATCATTCTATGATCCACAGCAATGGCATTGGGACTTCGGAGATGGCGAGACCAGTGATGAGATCCATCCAATACATACCTTTGAAAATGGATTGTATCATGTATGTCTCACAGTGAGCAATGCATATGGGCAGGATAGCACATGTCAGTGGGTAGAAATACTCCCGGTATCTACAGAAGAAGAGAATCCAGACATGTCTGATGACTTGTCGATAGCACCAAATCCATTTACTGACAGGATAGAGATCAGATCCAAACGTGGTGACATCAGAACCACCTCGATGACCATCCATGACTTGCATGGTAGGGAGGTGATGTCTCATCCTGCTGCACCAGTACCCGTAGTCCTTCATGTACCTTCATGGCCATCAGGCATGTATCTGGTGACCATCAAAGAAGAGGATGGAAAGGTTTACCAGTTTAAGGTGATGAAGATTTGAGGGAATACCATTGTCAGCCTTCAATTATTGCTTTCCCAAGTTTACTGTTTAAACATGGGAAGAGGATTAAATGGGTGCCTGAAGAAATTGTATGCAATTTGCTTTAGCAGATATAGGTGAAAACCTTTGTTTGGAAAGGCATTACGGAGGGTTTCAATTTTTCTCCGATCATGGCCAAATGTCAACCATCCCAGGGAGACATCGATCCAATCAGCTTTCCTGAAATGAGCTACTGTTTTATAGGGTCCCTCGTACCTGGTTACTTTATGATGCCAATAAATCATCAATTGTATCTCTTCAGCCATACTTTGCTTGCCACTTTGTATTAAATAGAGTTCAGCTTCCTTTATAGAGGGATCCAGGTAGTCAATTGTGTGATTGGTCCAGATACCAATGTCATGGAATGCGGAGGCAATCGCATATTTTTCCAGGCTCCCTTTGTCATTGTCGATCAGGAGGCAATTGTGAAAGACGCGATATACATGATTTCTATACTTTGCAAAGTCGATGCCTATGTCCTGCCGATGCGTCTGCAGGATATGTTCGATTATTTCGTTTGAATATTCCATCTGTTATTTTTTTAAGAGAGGGAGGCAAGTTGAACACTTCCTCCCTCTATTTGATACCTACTGTATTAGCATTCACTTCTGTTCCATTTCAATGAAGTGCATTTTTTAATTCATTTCC
>DATHZY010000156.1:0-2135 GCA_035458325.1 Saprospiraceae bacterium
GCAGCTATACATCACTTCAACGATGGCCCGGTTTCTTTGTCCATCTGGCTTGCTATGGTCAATCGCATTGATCATAGCTTCGATCTCGGGAAATGACAAAACATCCGGCAGATGCCTTCTCATTTTGGGAGTATCGATCAACTCAGTTGGGTCATTTTGGATCACCTGTTCGGCCAAACAATAGCGGAAGAAGTTCCTGATACCACTGATCATCCGTGATTGGGAAGAAGGAGTCATGCCCAGGTTGCCAACCCATTTCAGGAAATCCTGGATATCATTCAGCGTTACTGCCGAGGGTGGAGTGGCGGTCGATTTTGTTTCAAAGTACTGCGTAAGCTTCTCTACATCATTAAGGTAAGCCTCTACTGTAGCGTCTGATAGCGATCGTTCAAGTTGAAGATGCGCTTTAAAACCGTTCTTGAAGGGCTCCCACATAACTGCAAAATAAATTTTTTGTGCGTACTTTTCTTTGGTACATATTTGCTCTTCATAAGAGAGCATGCAACCAATCAATTTGAGATCGTTCAGAAAGAAAGTCACTCTTCATAAAAGAAAGTTGAAATTGTTTCTTACCCGTTTAGGAAAAAAGCCCCCAAAGGCTCTGGATGAATGGGCGATCCAGGTTGATAAGGAAGTGTGGCATGAGACAGATTGCCTGAGCTGTGCCAACTGTTGCAAAACAATGAGCCCCACGTATACACCCGAAGACCAGCGAAGGATCTCAAAG
The DNA here is from genome assembly GCA_035458325.1 of Saprospiraceae bacterium. Taxonomy (GTDB): domain Bacteria; phylum Bacteroidota; class Bacteroidia; order Chitinophagales; family Saprospiraceae; genus Opimibacter. Next base: position 728 of record DATHZY010000156.1, read on the forward strand.
CACCTTGGGATGACAGTCAATGAGTTTAAGAAGAAATATCTTTATAAGGATGAGATCAATGACTGGCTGAATGTTCAACAACCCTGTCAGTTCCTGGATCTAAAGACCAACATGTGCAGTATATACGAGATCCGTCCCCTGGACTGCGCGGGCTTCCCACACCTGACCAGGAAAAAAATGAAGGAATATGTGCATGTTCATCATCAGAACTTAACATACTGTCCGGCAACATATCGCATGGTGGAGAAGATGATGGGTATGGTAAAACTCCACGGGCATAAACTCTGATCATAGATATACATCTTCCAATAAAAAAAAATCAGGTTCACCTTCACCAAGTGTGATCGCCAGGATGTCAAACTGGATCAGCCTCCATCTTTTGTCTATCCTGGTGTAAGCTTCTGCAGCTTTTGTAAGCGTGATCATTTTTTTGTGGTCCACATTTTCTTCGGGAAAACCGCCCGTAACAGAATTGCGGGTCTTTACTTCTATAATATGGAGTTTTTCCGCTTTTGATGCTATTATATCGATCTCCCAGTGTCCGTGACGCCAATTGGTTGTAATAATTTCGTATTCCCTTTGCTCAAAATATTTCCTGGCTAAAGATTCTCCCTTTTCGCCGGTCCAATGCTTCAGGCACTTAACTTCGTCTTTTCTGATCATCTTCATTAGTTAGTAATCATGTATCAATTGCAAGGAAAGGTACAGCACTATGCCTGGGGTGGCAAGGAGTTTATCCCCGATCTTCTTGGTATTTCCAACACGGAAAAACAGCCTTTTGCCGAATATTGGATGGGTGTTCACACCCTGGCACCCGCCGTGGTTAAACTTACTGATAATGCTTATACAGGTCTTCACGACCTGATCCGGTCTGAGCCCAGGCGTTACCTGGGTGAGAGGGTAGTTAAGCATTTCCATGATCTTCCTTTTTTATTGAAGATCCTTGATGTGAGCGAGATGTTATCGATACAGGTACATCCTTCCAGGGAAGAGGCACAAAAAGGATTTGACATCGAAAACAGTGCGGGCATTCCAAAAGATGCCCCTCATCGCAACTACAGGGACAATAATCATAAACCTGAAATGATGATGGCACTGGGGGATTTCTGGCTACTCCACGGCTTCAGAAAAGAGGAAGACCTGGTAGTAGCTTTGGAAAGGGTGGGGGAGCTGAGCGCATTGATCCCATTGTTTGAAGCCAGTGGATATAAAGGTCTCTACCAGTTTGTGATGAATATGCCGCAAGAAGGTGTCAACAGTGTAATGGAGCCCCTGGCAGCCCGGATCCTTCCCTTGTACCATGCGGGAAAATTATCAAAGAACGATCCTGATTTTTGGGCAGCACGTGCAATGGTGACATATCCTGATTATTTTGACCGGGGCATATTTTCTATTTACTTTTTTAACC
>DATHZY010000157.1:0-2318 GCA_035458325.1 Saprospiraceae bacterium
AATCTATTTTCTGCTTGATAAAAATAATCGCCTCTTTATTTTCCTTCTGGACTGTATTCTGCTCCTTCTTATGCTGATATGCCCGGAGCATATCTACATACTGATCATTGATCCGCAGATCCGGTGCATTACGCACATCCATGGTAAGGTCAAGGATACCGTCCCTGTTGGTAACCAGGAAGTCCGGAATGATCGTTTGTGTCTGGGTATCAAACTGACTGGTATATCCACTGGCTGGTTTCGGATTCAATTTCAGGATCTCATCCAGGGCCGCCTTGAGCATGGTCTCATCAATCTCCAGATTGCGTTGCAGTCTCGAAAAATGCTTCTTAGAAAATGATTCAAAATGTTTAGCCAGGATCAGTATACCGAGTTTTAAGACGGGAACTAATTCTGTTTCACCGGCTTCCTCAGCGATGTGTAACCGTTGTTGTAACTGGATCATGAGCGTCTCTCTCAAGTCACGTGCAGCAACACCCGGAGGATCAAAGCGCTGGATCATGGACAATACTTCGTTGACCTGTTTTGGCGTCACCTCAATATTGTATGCAAAGAGGATGTCATCAATGAGCGAAGGAATCTCTCTCCTCAGGTAGCCGGTGTCATCAATGCTACCGATGATCTGGTTGGCGATGATCCGGTGTACTTCTGAATCCAGGTTGAGCATGCCCAACTGCTGATCGAGATAATCATGAAAAGTATTTGCTACGACAGCAGGGAGACTTTTGTCCCGCTGTTCATTAGCTGGTTCAGTCGAATGGTAACTGACCGGGTCATCCTCTATGTAATCACTGATATAGTCATCGATGTCATAATCATCGTTATCGTCCTTATCCGATTCATTTTCCTTTTCATCCTGGGTACTCTCGGCATTGGTTTCACTATAGTTATCCGGCTCTTCCAGGGCAGGGTTGGCCTCGAGTTCTTCCTTAATTCGTTGTTCGAGGGATACAGTAGGAATCTGCAGCAGCTTCATCAACTGGATCTGCTGGGGGGAAAGCTTTTGGAGCAGCTTTTGGGATAATTGTTGTCTAATCATAGTGAGACCTGTAGTACTATAGGCAAATATACCAAGAATTTCATATTATGAAAATATTTAATTTGTTTTTCACCGATTTTAGGGTAATTATATTTTCCTATCTGCCATTTCGCCTTTCTGACGGTCAATTTCTCAACTTTAAAACACCCGAAAAGCCCTTCTCGTTTAATTGCCACCCTGTTTTTCATGCCCGCCCTTTATAAACCCATAAACTTATCAACTCATCAACCCATCAACTTATAAGCTTATAAGCCCCTAAGCCTCGCCAGATAATCTATATTCCTACCGTTCCTTACCCTACTTTTGCCTCCATATTTGAATCATACCTAACATCGTGACCACTAAGCACCCGGATACATCGGATATCCCCGTCCTGCTGGAGGTCTTCAGGACCCGAAGTGAGCTGCAGAAGATTCTGTGGATCACAGGGATATGGGTATTCTTTTCCATCGGCCAGTCCATTTATGACTACATGGTCCTGCTTGCGGCAGATGTGGCACCAGAGGGATATGCTTTCTGGACCAATATGCTGATCAATGCCCTGGCAACTAGCCTGGCTGGACTGATCGGAGGTGCTATTCTGGTGAGCTACCTCCAGCGATGGGTCCGAAACAATCCGTATGGACAGGCTATCCTCTTCATCTTACTGGCTTTTACCCTCATCATTTGTTTTGTGACGATCCTGGCCTTTGTCACCAGGGCCACCATCACCGGAGAGGAGCATATCGAACGTCAAGACTTGCTCTATCACATCGGTGTCCATGTCAGGAGTCTCCGATTCCTTAAGGACTATTTACTTTGGCTGTTTATCGTGCTGTGTACGATCGCTGGATTAATGGTCAACGACAAGTATGGCCCGGGCAACCTTCGCAGTTTCTTCATGGGCAGGTACTTCCGTCCACAGCGCGAAGAACACATTTTCATGTTCCTGGATCTACGCAGTTCAACTTATATCGCGCAGGTGCTCGGCGAGCAGCAATATTTTAATTTTATCAAGGATGTCATCAGGGATGCCACGCCAGTTATTCTCAGGCATAAAGGCAGGATATACCAATATGTAGGTGATGAAATCACTGTCAGTTGGTGGATGAACCAGGGGCTCAACAAACTTAATTGCATCCGGTGCCCGATGGAGATCAGGAAAATATTTAATCACCGATCGTCATATTACACCGCACAATATGGTGTGGTGCCTGACTTTAAAGCCGGCCTGCATTGCGGACCAGTCATGGTCGGTGAAATCGGAGTCGTGAAAAGGGATATCGCTTTTTCAGGAGAG
>DATHZY010000158.1:0-8902 GCA_035458325.1 Saprospiraceae bacterium
CAATACCATTATATAGCTTACGATCCTGTGTCGCAATTCCAACAGGGCATTTTCCGCTATCACATTTCAAGGCCTGTATACATCCAAGGGCAAACATCATCCCACGTGAACTATAACAAGCGTCTGCTCCAAGGGCCAGCGCCTTTGAAATATCAAAAGCATTAATGATCTTGCCGGAAGCCAGGATTTTTATATGCTTTCGTAACCCTGAAGCAGAAAGTGTTTTACTGACAAATACCAACGCATCGGAGAGGGCCATTCCCATGTAGTCAATAAACTCCAAAGGCGCTGCCCCCGTGCCACCTTCAGCTCCATCGATGGTTATAAAATCCGGAACAATACCTGTGTCAAGGATTGCATTTACGATATCAATAAATTCATCTTGTCGCCCGATGCATATTTTAAAACCAATCGGTTTGCCACCTGACAGTGTCCTCAATCTGCCCAGAAAGCGGATAAAATCTTCCGGATTTGTAAACGCCGTGTGGGCGGCAGGAGAATGTACTGTAACATAAGGTTCAACATTCCGGATCGCCGCGATCTCGGGGGTATTCTTTTGGGCGGGCAGTAACCCACCATGTCCTGGCTTTGCACCTTGACTGAGTTTGATTTCAATCATTTTCACTTCCGGCAGCGCAGCTTTTTCCGAAAATAGTTTTTCGGAAAAAGATCCATCCTTGTTTCTGCAACCAAAATATCCGGTACCAATTTGCCAGACAAGGTCCCCACCCAATAAATGAAATGAGCTAATTCCCCCTTCACCTGTGTTATGTGCGAAATTACCTTTGAGTGCACCCTGATTGAGAGCAGAAATAGCTGTCTTGCTCAGGGCGCCATAACTCATCGCACCGATATTTAGGATGCTGGAATCATAGGGCTGCAGACACTGGCTATTTCCAATACGGATACGAAAAGATTTGTAATCCGCCTTTTTAGGATACACAGAATGTGCAGCCCATTCGTATCCGATCCTGTTAGGGTCATCCTGCATACCAAAGGACACAGTTTGTTTTTCGTTTTTTGCCCGTTGATACACGATAGAGCGCTGCCTTCTGTTGAAAGGTTTTCCGTCCAGTTCACCTTCAAAAAAATATTGCCTTATTTCTGGCCGGAATGTTTCAAGGAGATAACGCAATCGGCCGATGATTGGGAAATTCCGGAGAATCGCATGGCGGCTTTGGAGCTGGTCATAAGCTACAACCAACAGCAGGAAAACAGGCAATAGTACCCATGCGCGATGAAGGATATGCTCAGCAATGAGGATACATATCACCATACTAAGGGAAAGTGTCAACATCCATATCCATGCAGATGGCGATATGGACCATTTTTTTAAAATGGAACTCATGATTGAATAGGATCAATAAAGATGAAATGCCGAAATACACCACAATGGTTATGGTGTCGCGTCAGGAATAAACCAATAAGAAAGGAAAAGCCCGCCGTTACATCAGATCATAACGGGGGCGCAGGTAACAAAGGCCTTGTTGCCTGAAAAGCATAACATAGCCTGCTTTCCGATAACAAATCGAAAAGTCATGAGTTGTAGGCTATGCTTATGGGCTTTAGTCATCATGATCAATAGGCAAAGTTAAAAGGCTGGCATCACATTCGCAAAAGAGATGATGCCAACCTCCAAAAACTCCTGAATTTCAGGAATTACCTTACAAACAATGTAACTTATATAATGTTTCAACGAGCCATCATCAATTTTGGGTTCGTTTTAACATGCAGACACAAAAACCACTTTATAAAAAGATCAACCTCCTGCAAACATACTTTGCAAACGAATGTAACTTTTATACCTTTCACCAGTAAAACTTTCCATGTTTTACTAAACCCTAGTTTCAGGATAGCCAATGTAGCATATGTAATAATCTTTATACACCTTTACATCTTAATCATTTCAAATTGAGCGTAGCTAAAATACTCGTCACCGGCGGATGCGGATACATCGGAAGCCATACGATCGTAGACCTGATCACGTCAGGTTATGACGTGGTATCGGTAGACAACGGTATCAACTCTTCGTTTGATGTGCTGGATGGGATTGAAGCTATCACCGGAATAAGGGTAATCAATATCAATGTCGATCTCAGCGAAACAGAAGAAGCTTTACAAGCAATAAAACCACATGGACCGTTTGACGGCATCATTCATTTTGCCGCATTGAAGAGTGTAGAGGAATCGGTGTTTAAGCCCTTGCGATATTTCCGTAACAACATCGGCAGCACGCTCACGACCATGGAACTCCTGGAAGAACTCAACATACCGCATTTAATTTTTTCGTCATCCTGCACCGTATATGGTACTCCCCAAAAACTTCCAGTCACCGAGGATACACCATTCGGCAGGGCAGAAAATCCTTATGGTGCTACCAAGCAGACTGGCGAGATCCTCTATGATCAGTTTTTCAGAAACAGACCAACGAAGTCAGGCATCTCCCTGAGATACTTTAATCCTGCAGGAGCCCATCCTTCGGCCCTGATTGGAGAATCACCCACTCAAAATGCCACCAACCTGGTACCTGTGATTACAGAGACAGCCATTGGCGTGCGCGAACAAATCACCGTGTTTGGTGATGACTATCCAAGTCGTGATGGTAGTTGTGTCCGTGACTATGTCCATGTCACAGACCTGGCGAGAGCACATACGCTTGCTATCGAACATCTACTGCAACACAAAAACGATAACCGATACGAAGTCTATAACCTGGGAATCGGAGAAGGGGTCACCGTGCTTGAAGCCATTTTTGCTTTTCAGGAAGCTACGGGTGTCCAGATCAACTATAAGATTGGACCAAGACGTGCAGGTGATGTAGCTGCCATCTATGCAGACAATACGCGCATCACTGAGCATCTCGGATGGAAGCCTGTACAAGACATCCAGTCGATCATGCAATCGGCATGGGCGTGGGAGAAGGCGCGGAGGAAATAATCTATCTATCTTTAGGTAATCAATCGGGCAACCCTCCAATGAAAATATTCAACATCATCCTCGCCATCCTTTTCCTCTTGTTTGCCGCCGTGCAATTCAATGACAGCCCTGGTGATATCCTCTTTTGGGTTTTAGTCTATGCCGGTGTTGGGATTATTTCGGCTTTTGCGGCGTACAACAAATACAACATGTGGGCTATCCTGCTTGGTCTGGCGGTGGTCGTCTTCGAGATGTTCCGCAAGTTCCCAACGTTTGCCCTTTGGGTCTCTGATGGTATGCCCAGCATCGTCGGTGAGATGAAAGCCTCCTCACCTTATGTAGAACTCGCGAGAGAATACCTCGGGCTATGCCTCTGCCTGGCTGTGTTGATATTTCAATATGTGCGGTATGCAAAACTGCGCAAGCAAGAGGCCCCATTTGTGGAGTAATTTACCATACCCCCTACACTCCTGCCGCCAATACGGGGCGGGATCTACGCTACGCTGCGACCTGAAAGGGGGAGCTAAAATCTTCTTTCAGCTGTAAGTAAAAACCCAGTGGGGTTACTACACTTCATGTCGACGGAAAAAGTGGGACAGTATCCACTCATATTTCTCCAGGTTCCATCGCCAGTCAGCACCATCCCATGGGCCTCCGATCGTGGTGTACAAGTAGGATAGCCGCACACTGAAGATCATCAGCATGATCACCACCGAAAAGAATGCCACACGTGGTATCGGATGCCATCGCGTAGACACATGTTGGTATAATCCGGCAAGCGGAAAGGCCAGTAAAGCGTAAAACTCCACATAACACCGGTGACCAAATGCACCGCCAAACCACCAGGCCCACCAACTGGCAAAAATATAAGTGGCAATCGAAAAAACAAGTAACACGACAGGTGCCTGAAAGGACTTTTTAATGAGCCCGAGTACTATGCCTGCCATCATCAATAACACCAATGGTGAATACAGGAACAATCCGTTTTGCACATCAAACAATACCGCTGCAATTTTGGGTTCCTTCCAATATTTAAATCCTTCTTCCGTATAACTATAGTACAGCCAACGTCCGGTCATCTCTTTCCAATACATCAGTTGTGGAATAAAAAATAGGAAGGCTCCGGGAATCATCCACAGGAAGTATCGTATGTGTTGAATCAGGAATTGTATTCTTTCCTTTAACGCAGTATAGGTATAGACATCGTAGAGGGGTATAAGTAATGCGACTATTATATTAGTCGGCCTGATCAGGATGATCCAACCCAACACGGCTCCCAGAAGGAAACTATTGAGTCGTCCCGGTTTTTTAAGAAACCCGGGTATCATATATAGCAAAAGGGAGAAGAGAAAGAAATTATAGACATGAGCTATATTCATTTCCCTCGTGGCGTAGTAATACAGGTTGGTGCCGAAAAAAACGGAGACGAGCACCCAGAAGGTAACCCCAGGAGAAACCAGCTTGAGTAAAGATTTTCGAAGGAAGAATAATCCAAGAAAGACGGCAAGCAATCCACTTATGGCAACAATATTGCAATAGAGCGGATTGAAGTAATCTGATCTGGTATACCCGAGTGGTGGACTAAGGTAGTAGGCCAACATGAAGAAAGGAAATTCAAAGATGGCGATACCGCAGGTATACTTGTTGACATACTCACCCTTGTCATTGTAATATGGCCATACGCTACCTGGCGGAAGCTTGTGAACATCCTTGATAATAATGAGTGCCGGTAAATATTGATAATAACCTTCTGCGTCTGACCATATATTTGACCTCGGTGCAATATTGATTCTGGCGACCATCACCGGGATCATCAGCAGGAAAAGAATAATCAAATAATGCCGGCTTACCAGCTGGCTAAGGGAACTAAATAACATATTCAAAAAGGCTACCTCGGTGAGGTATAAAAGTACAGTTTTGAAAGCAGTTAGCAACTAGCAACTAGAAGTTAGCAACCGAAAGTGAGAAGCTACCAGGGAAGCAATCGCCACTCACCACTCAACACTCATCTTTTTACGAGTTCACTACATTCTTAATCGACACATCTTTATTTCTCAGATCAAGCCCGCCTTCAAGAACTGATTTCAGATTGGCCAGATAAAAGGTCCATCCGGTCTTGCAACCGAGATGCCAGTAATGTTTTCCCCTCTCATCTGTTGGAATATCAGTTTGCACCAGTTCAACGATGGATATCCCCGACTCTTCCTTGATGGTCACCGCGCAGTTGCCTGCATCACCGAATGAAAATTTAAAATAATCGATGCCATTACAATCGATAATCCTTCCCAGCTCCTGGACTTCATCCGGCCATCCGTGCCAACGCCAGGTGTATATGTCACCCGGCTTGACAAGTGCATCCCCCAAGCGCTTGGCTCCATCAGGTTTTCTGAATTCGGCCATGCGGAGAAACCAGGATTCGATGCCATTACGCGTAGCCCATGCTTTATATAGAGAGGCCTTGTCGGCAGCGACAGGGATGCGGGTGGTAAATTGGCTCCAGTTGTATTCTGTCATTGTAAGAGAGTGAGAGAGTAAGAATAAGAGAGTAAGAGATTGAGAAAGTGAGAAGTTAGTAATAATAATTGAATTAATGAGTGGTCCACTGGAAGCTGGGAGCTCACGTCTTTCGTCTCACTCTCTCACTCTCTTACTCTCTTACATTGGTGGTACAGAATGCAATCCGATCCGGTTGCCTTCGGTATCAATAAAGATGCCCATGTATCCATACTCAGGACTGATCTCTGTTTTAGGTACGACTACTTTTCCACCCGCTGCTTCTACACGGTCCAGGATGATTTGAACATCAGGATTCCCATTGAGATAGAGGAGGGTGCCATGCGTTTCAGAAGGTTGATAAAACCCTTCGGCATAGACGACAGCTCCTCCGATACCTGTGGCCGGATCATCGATAGGAAACATCCTCATCCTGATCATTGCGAGATCCATTGGAAAGAGTTGGATCTGAAAGATAGTTTCATAAAAGCGGGTGGCTCTGTCCAGATCAGTAGATGGGATCTCGAACCATGAAATGGCGTGCTGCATTTGAGTTGATTATTTTAAAGGTTGATGGGTTGATGGTTTATGTGCTTAGAAGCTTAGGAGATTAGAAGGTTAGAGGCTTATGTGTTTACTTGTGCTGAGTCGAAGTATAGGTTGATGAGTTGATGGGTTGATGAGGTTAGAAGATTAGACATTGAGTAAAATGATCAAATCACTACAAGGATTAAGCGGAATTTATAATCTTTTAACCTCCTAAGCCACTAACCTCCTAAGCCTTTTATTTAATCGCCCAAACCGTTTAAAATGCTGCCAGGGCTGTATTCCTTGCCGAAAAATCCGGGATATATGCCTGATTTGCGTCATTAACAGTCCCGAGGGAGACTTTTAACTTAATATTCGGTTTGAATCTCTATTTTTGTGCCTCCCACCTCCAATTCCTCCACTAAAACTGAATAAAACCTATCCTTTGAATCCAAAGGGAGGCATTGTTTTTGATGAAGTCAGATAACATGATCAGAATACCCGTTTTATTGTCGAGCCTTTTTTGTGTGTTGGCTTCCGTTTTTGCACAGAAACCAGTGGCCAGCAAGACTATGAGCCTTTTTCATGGCAGGGAGCCGGAGGTTTATATCCTCTTTGGTGCGGCCACCGGAGCAAAAGAAGAGACCCGGCAGTATGTTCAAAATGCGTTGAGCTTGAATCTCCAGCCAGCCGTGTTGGAAGCACTTCAAATGGCCGATGCCGGGATGATACGTCTGCAGTTGCCCGACCCGTTAAACATCCAGCTCGACCTGTACCGCGCCAGTGTCTTCAGTAGTGAAGCTATGATTGCGACCAGCGATGGAAGAGCCTTTGCGCCGAATCCTAACCACCAGTTTTACAGAGGCATGATACATGGTGATCCAAATTCACTCGCGATCGTAAGTGTATTTGAGTCACGGGTCCAGATCCTCTTTGCTGACAAGGATGGCAACAGGCGAATACAACAAAGCGCAGATGGAAGTTACCTTCTCTTTAAAGATGAGGATATCCTGGTGCCGAAGGACATCAATTGCTTTGTAGATGCATCGACCGATGATGCACATACGGAACCTACTCCGAGGTCAAATCAACGCCTGAATGGAAATTGCGTCCATGTATATGTAGAGTGCGACTACAAATCATATCTGGACAATGGATCAAGTGTGCCAAACACAGAAGAATGGGTAGCAGAACTTTGGAATGAAGTCATCACCCTCTATGAAAATGAAGACATACCCGTAGAGGTCTCAGACGTCTTAGTATATACCTCCACAGATCCTTTTGCTAATTCGCCTAATACCGGCCTCATGCTCGACACATTCATGGCCCACATTGATACATTAACCTACGATGGTCGGTTGGCACACCTGCTCAGTACCCGGAATGTCGGTGGTGGAATTGCCTATGTGGATGTACTCTGTAGTAATTCCTTTCAGGTGGCGGTGAGCACGAGTCTTAGTACGAACATTGTTCCATTTCCTACTTTTTCATGGAGCGTCGAATGCGTCACCCATGAAATGGGTCATAACATGGGTTCACGCCATACGCATGCCTGTGCCTGGAATGGGAATAATACAGCCATTGATGGATGTGGTCCGGCAGCAGGCTATAATGAGGGATGTAATGCACCGCTCCCTGATGATGGAACGATCATGAGTTATTGCCATCTGGTCAGTGGTGTCGGTATCAATTTTAACCTTGGATTTGGCCCTCAACCTGGTGATTTAATCCGTCAGCGATATAATGATGCATCTTGTAATACAGGTGTATGTACCCCACCTCTCTGCACTTCACTCACCACCCCTTCACCTGGCAGTACAGGCGTGGACATCAACCAGAATTTATTCTGGGCAAGTGCCGATGGTGCCGAAGGATACAGACTTACAATTGGTACGACACCAACAAATGGCAGCATCCTCAATAATGTTGATGTAGGGCTCGTCACCACTTACAACCCGGTCAATTCGTTTCCATACAACACCACCATCTATGTCAAGATCGTACCGTATAATATCATAGGGGATGCCATCGGATGTACGAATCAATCCTTTACCACCGAAGCCAATGTTGCTCCCTCCTGTACGATGCTCACTTTTCCGCTGAACGGAGCCACCGGCATATCTGCGGATGTCATTATCACCTGGGCGCATTCATCAGGCAGTCAATTGGGATATAAGATTTCCATCGGCACGACGTTGGGTGGTACTCAGATCGCAAATCTGGTGGATGTAGGCAATGTAAATACATATGATCATCCGACTTCATTTCCATATGCCACCACCTTGTATGTCAAGATCACACCCTATTGGAGCGGAGGGGATATTAATAACTGCCCTTCCGAGAGTTTCACCACACTTGTTCCGGTACCTGGTGATTTCTGCAGCCTGGCCATCAGCCTGCCATGTGGTTCATCCATCTCGGGCAGTACGATTGGTGCACTTCCGGATACAGGATTACCAGCTTGTGTAGCTGATATCGAGGCACCGGGCATCTGGTATACGTTTATAGGAGATGGGTCAAACGCCATCATTTCGACATGCTCACAAGCCAATTACGACACACAACTCAATGCCTACCAGGGGACCTGCACCAACTTAACGTGTGTGACGGGTATCGATGATTTTTGTTATACCAGCAGTTTGATATCATTTCCGACTACAAACGGTACGACCTATTATATCCTCGTGCAGGGCTGGGGTGGACAACAAGGCACATTTACAATCACGCGTTCATGTTACAGTGGTCCGTTCTATTGCATGTCTTCAGGAAGAGATCCCAGCCTGGAATGGATACAGGATGTAAATTTTAATTCCGATCCGAATCTATCCGGTTCGTCTTCATATTCTGAGTATTTGGATAGTCCATTGACAGTGTCCAGGGGAGGAAGTTATCCTATTACGATCACTCCGGGATTTTTACAAGGCACCCGGAATGAATATTATAAAGTTTGGATTGACTTGAATCA
>DATHZY010000159.1:0-2006 GCA_035458325.1 Saprospiraceae bacterium
ATTGGCCATCCAGACTAATGCAAAGCCACTGATCACATACCCACGCCAGTCGTCCAGTAATAATTTATAACCTGTAAGGAAAAGTGCACCGATCGTCACATAATGACTAAAGCAATACTCGCAGGTAAAGAGATAAAAGAATTTACGCACAAGGATGGTCATGGATGTTTTTGATTTGCGCACGCAGTATTCCCGGGGCTCACGAAATAGTTCTTCATGTGTCACCGTCCAGGCGATGCTGGCTATCGGTACTGCCAGGAGGAAGAGCCAGGCGACTTGGGTAGATATAGGCATCATATGTACAGTGGTTTCAAATGTATTCCTAAAGTTATTAAATAACCTTGTTGATACAAATTATGCAAAACCGAGTTTTGGTGTCACTCGAGCGTCCGTACGGACGCTCAACATTTTCGAAATTTAACATGTACAACATTCAACCATTACTGCAACACCACCCGTTTCATACTCCTCACCCCACCTTTCAGGATATGCATTACGTACATGCCAGCAGGTAATACGGACAAGTCGATTTCAGTTCCATTGTTGATCGCATCTCTTCCATACACCTGCCTGCCGGAGAGTGAATATATTTTCACACCAATGGCATCAGCTGAAAGATCCGTCCAGCTGAGTTTGAAACTGCCGGAAGTTGGATTTGGTGAAATGCTGATCGATGGGTCTTCTGTGATGTCCTTTATACCTGTGAAGATCAGCACATCAAAATAGAATGTGTCTGCATCACAACCATTGGAGGCAATCAGGCTTCCATTGAAAAAACCATCCTGATAGTTGTGGGTTGGATTGGCTTCTGAACTCATCTCACCATCACCAAACGACCAGGTAAACACGGATGCATTGATTGACAGATTTGTGAAGGCAACATCATCTGAAATGATCTCCCATGATGCCTGAGCGTCAACTTCAGGAATACCCGCACCGGTGATGGTGTCGGTGACACCCTGGCTGAGATTGTAATACGTACCGCTAGGTGATTGTTGCAAAGCAACTGCTCTGACCATATAAGTTAGCAATCCTGTGTCTGCAACACAATCATGTGTGTAAGCAATATCGGGATGCGGTGTCTCATTCAATAAGACAAATTCATCATCATCTTCTGCCTTGACATATACATGGTATCCAAGTACCGGATCTGGTGAAGGAGACCATGTCAATTGATGATAGGGTCCGACATTGGTGACCACGACATTACTGGCAGGCGCGATAACGTCATTGCGCAAGGTGGGATCTCCCATCAGCGCAATGTGTACAAAGCGTGCCCCATAGCTATAGAAGTACAAACTGTTATTGTTTTGGGTGAGACGGGTACTGTAGCCGATATTCTCTCCAAGGCCCATATGATGAAGCAGCCAATGTGGCCTTCCGCTCCAGGCATTGGTCAGCGTTGTACCCTGCGCCAATGGTGCACGTAGGAAGTTGTCCTGCGAATCCCAATCCCCGAAGTAACTTCCGAATAACATAGAGAAGACACTCTGTGTATTGGAATTGGCAAAATCACCTGTACTACCAATCCCACCGGCACCCTGGTACCAACCACCGCCACAACCATAAGCCCATAAATAACTGCTGTCAGCCGTGGTGGCGAAATAATCATCCGATTTTACATTCTCCGGACCGACCAGAGGTCCAAAATTCTTATATCCACTTGCCGCAAATGCTTCGGTACCGAAGAAACCAAAATTATCATCCACGACACCGCGACGTGTAGCACTAAATTGTTTGTGCCTGTAGGCATGATCCTTGTCAAGATAATTTCTCAACAACTCTTGTTCCGAGGTAGCAAACGCCGGCATCTTAGCAAAATCCACACGGCCGATCTGCAGCTCAACTTCAGTGGGCAGAAGGCTCTGATCAAAATTACCATCGCCCGGGGTGTTGTGGTGACGTTCGTCATTCGCTACCGTTACATTGACTGAATTGTCCGTCCATGTGCCATTCATATCCGCGTAGTAGACATCTGCCGGCCATGCACCTTCATGATCAGGATG
>DATHZY010000160.1:0-9392 GCA_035458325.1 Saprospiraceae bacterium
GACACTGGCAACCAACTCCCGAACTCTCCCAATTCGATTACCTCAACGGCTTCAGGGAAGGGGAAATACGCGACTATGATATCTCCTCCGGGACCAACCAGGACTACCTGAATTATTACCTGACCATCCCCAATAATGAAGTAAAATGGTCCATTTCCGGCAATTATCTCCTGGTCGTATATGAATCAGGTTACGAAGATGACCCCATTCTCACCCGAAGGTTCATGGTGACTGAAAACAAGGTAAAAATCAACTCCAATGTGGTCCGCCCCGCTATTGTGGCTCAACAAAATACCCACCAGGAAATAGATTTCGGAATAGAAACAAAAGACCTCAATGTCTCCAACCCACGGGCTGAATTTTTCTGCATGCTGATGCAAAACGGCCGCTGGGCTACCCGGATAGAAGATATCACCCCACGCACTATCACCGGCTCCTACCTGGATTACAATTACCAGGGAAAGATCGCCTTCGAAGCCGGAAAAGAATACCGCAACATGGACATCAGCAGCATGATCTTTCGCTCGGAAGATGTGCTGGATATCCAGGAATACAAGGAAGGCTTCAGCACGATCCTGATTCCGGCAGAACCCCGCGCAAGGTTATCCTATATCTGGCGCAGGGACCTCAATGGAATGTTTGTGCCTTACAACAGGGATTATACACGCAAGCACATTCCCCCGGACTCACTGGCCTCTACACTAAACCTGGTGAATCGATTTAATTACCGGGAACAATTCCTCAATACAGACTACTCAGAAGTCATCGTGACCTTAAAGATGCCGGAACCCCTGAGTACAGACGTATATGTTGTGGGAGGTATCACGGACTGGAAGATGCTCCCTGAATACAAACTCTCCTATGATGAGCGCGTCGGTGGATATGTCGGCCGCCTGTATCTCAAGCAGGGGTATTATAACTATGGGTTTGCCATACCGGACAAGAATGGGAACCCGGATTTTGCCTTCCTGGAGGGAAACTGGTACACGACTGAAAACCAATATAACCTGCTGGCCTATTACAGGCCAATCGGAGGACAATATGACCGTCTCGTTGGTGCCCTGACCTTCGATACCTATTATTGAAATCAGGCATTTTAACCTTTTTCTATTCCTTCTTACTTAAGTTTGTACCATGAATACTGATCTCAGGGTATTGATCCGTTATTTAAGGGCATTTATAGAAAAATGCCTTTCGAATCCCTTTCCTTCCCTTAATATCGCCCCGTTAAACCCAGGTGTAATGAATAAATTATTACTTTCTGTTCTTTGCTCTCTCTTACTCAACCTCCCTACACAAGCCCAGGAAGTCTGGGACCTTGAACGTTGCGTACGGGAAGCGCTCGACAAAAACCTCACCATTGAACAAATCAAACTCAACAAACAAGGGTACGATATCAGTGGTAAACAACTGCGCAGGGAAAGAATCCCCAGCCTCAATATGAGCTCTGACTTCGGTTTCACAGTAGGTCGCGTGGTTAATCCGGCAACCAATGATTTCGAAACCGAAAACTCCCTCTACCAGAGTATCGGTGTTGGTACCGGCGTGGTCCTGTACAGCGGTGGTCGCATCATCAGTTCGATCAGGCAAAATGATTACTATGTTGAGGCTTCAGAGAAAGATATCCAGCAAGCACAGGAAGATCTTTCCCTTAACGTGGCACTATCCTATCTCAACATTCTCTTTGCCTATAAAAATGCTGATATAGCTGAAAACAGGGTTAAATTGTCCAAAGACCAACTGAGCAATCTGGATAAAATGATCCAGGCCGGCACAAAACCTGAAAATGACCGGTATGATATTCTGGCACAACTCGCTACAGACGAACAAGCGTTGATCACTGCTCAAAACTCAATAGAAAATAACCTGTTGGCACTGAAACAACTGATGTACATGGAGGCCAATTATCCACTGGTCATCGACAGGCCCATCCTCAACCTGGATACCCTGGAGGCACTCGAAAATCAAACCTTCGAATCGGTCTATGCCATCGCCCTGGGTAACCAGCCTCAAATCAAGGCAGCAGAACTGCGCCAACAAGCCAGTGAAGAAGGAATCGATATCGCCAGAAGCCAGCGAATCCCGACCCTGAGTATCGGTGGTAACCTGGGTACCAACTGGTCCAATTTTGCCAAGGTGCCTAATGGCGATTATACCATTGACCGGATCCAACAGCCCGGTGTGTACATCAATGGAGATCCCGCCTTGTTTGAAATCGATACTTATACTCCGACAGGCTACACGCCGATTGGATATGGCGACCAGCTTGACCAGAACATCGGTTATGGATGGGGTGCTACCCTTTCCATTCCTATCCTCAATAACTACAGCGGCAAAGCCAGTGTTGAAAGAGCTAAAATAAATGTCATCAATGCAGACATCGAAACGGAGAAGCTTAAGCAAACCCTGAAGACAAATATTCAGAATGCACTCACCTCCGCCAGGGCTGCACGTAAATCACTTGAAGGCGCCCAGGCCGCATATGATGCAGCCAGTATCGCCCTGACAAATGCGGATCGGAAAGCAGCTGTTGGCGCATTAAATAATTTTGAATACCTCAGCGCCCGCAACCGAAGCGATATTGCTGAAAGCAATCTCCTGATCGCCAAGTATGACTACTACTTCCAGATCAAGGTGATTGAATACTACATGGGTCGTGGCATACGACTCGATTAATCCAACGACACAAACGAATAAAATCACTATCAACGATTACCACGTACTATGACAAAACCTAAAAAGAAATCCGGTAAATGGATCATTTGGACATTAGCTATAGTGCTTGTGCTCCTCATGGTGGTTGCTGCTGTTAAGGCAAGGAAAAAGCCAAAAGGCGAATCGGTCGAAACAGAAAAAGTAGCCCTGAGGGAGATCCGCGAGATCGTTTCGGCTTCCGGTAAAATATTCCCTGAAAAAGAAATCAAGATCAGCTCCGATGTCAGTGGTGAAATCGTTGAGCTCTATGTCGAAGAAGGTGATTCCGTGAAGGCAGGACAAATCCTGGCCAAGATAGATCCCGAAGCCTATGTCAGTGCTGTCGAAAGAGCTAACGCCAGTGTCAGCGGCGCGAAATCCGAAGTAGCCAGGTCAAAGTCAGCCATTGAAAATTCAACCGCCCAGATCGAACAAATCAAATCACAACTCGAAAACACCAGGCGAATCCATGAGCGCAATAAAAAACTTAAGGACGACGGTGTAATCTCCGCCCAGGATTTTGAAAATTCAGAAGCAACCCTGACGCAACTCGAAGCTAATCTCCGTTCAGCAGAAGCTTCGTATCGTGCCTCCCAACAAGCTGCCCAGTCCGCCCAGTTTAATGTGGCCAGTGCGGAGGCAAGCCTGAAGGAAATCAGGACCAGCCTGAGCCGGACCACCATTACCGCACCAGCCGCTGGTATCATCAGCAAGCTAAATGTTGAGCAAGGTGAGCGGGTCGTAGGAACAATACAGATGACAGGTACAGAAATGATGCGGATTGCTAATTTCAATAGCATGGAAGTGCAGGTTGAAGTCAGTGAGAATGATATCCTTCGTGTTTCCCTTGGAGACACAGCCACCATCGAAGTCGATGCATACCTGGATAAGAAATTTAAAGGGGTAGTCACCGAAATGGCTAGTTCAGCAGCCAATACCGGAGCAACACAAGTACTCACCTCTGATCAGGTGACCAACTTTGTCGTCAAAATCCGTATCCTGCCTGAATCCTACGAAGGCCAGACAGACAAAAAGATGCCCTTCCGCCCCGGGATGTCTGCTACTGTAGACATCAATACCAATACGGAAAAGGATATCATCTCTATACCGATCCAGGCTGTCACAACACGTGAAAGAGAAAAAACGGAAGGGGATTCTTCTGCGGTTAAAACTGAATCATCAGTAAGTGCAGCTTCCGGAGAGGAGATTGATGAGGTGGTTTTCCTATATGAGGCTGATACCGCACGCATGGTTAAAGTGAAGACGGGTATCCAGGACAATGAATACATCCAGATACTGAGTGGCCTTGAGGTAGGACAAGAAATAATCACCGGTCCGTATTCAACCGTATCAAGAAAACTCAAGAATGGCTCCCTGCTTGAACGAAAGGAAAAGAAGGATGAGGAGAAAGACAAAGCAGGAGATAAGAAGAAAGAAGAAGATTAATGCCGCTGATTCCAGTCGATGCCGGCCTGGTGGTCTTTCTCCGTGTAGCTGAAAAAGGAAAAGTAAAAACCCGGTTGGCGGCGACACTTGGTCATGCGCAAGCCCTGGATGTTTATAAAAACCTGGTATCCCTCACACTGGACATTGTAACCCGGTCTGGAATTCCCACTTATCTTTTCTATGCCGAAGGACTGCCTCCGGCAAATGAAAGAGATGACAGATTTTCGTACCATATCCAGGTAACAGGTGACCTTGGATCCAGAATGGCTGATGCTCTTTCTTTTGTTTTAACCCTGCACCAGAAAGCGCTCATCATCGGGAGTGATTGTCCAGGGCTGACACCGGAGATACTGCGTGAAGGTTGCAGATCGCTGGATGAAAATGACATTGTCCTTGGCCCTGCCGGTGACGGTGGCTATTATCTGCTGGGTTGCCGCGAAGTCTATCCGGTACTCTTTGAAAATATCAAATGGAGTACCCCCTCCGTGCTGGTTCATACCATCGAAAAAATAAGAGAAGCCAATCTCTCCTTCCGATTGATGGAATTACTCCATGATATTGATACCGCAGAAGACTGGATTCGCTTCTGCGGTCAAAGATGATCAAGGCTTATGTTACCTGCGACCGTATAAAAGTACTTTGCCTTTCTTGGAGGTAGCCGCATTACTCTTATAGTAGAATACAACTTTGCGGATAACCCGATCTCCGCCAGCCAGGTCGATCACACGGGTTTCTCCGCCCGCGGCCACGAAATTCCGGATGTCAATTCTATCTGTGCTTCCATTTCCGTAATGCACCACGACGCGATCAAAGTCTATACCTTCATTTTGTACAAACAACTTGATAGCCTTAAAATCGCCCTGGGACCCGGTGACGACGATTTCGTCGTAATCCCTGTGCCCATGCACCTTGCAACTACCTAACAGTGTCCATGGACCTGCAGCACTGGCTGCGAAAGAAAAACAAACCACTATGGCGGTGGTCAGACTGACTAAATAGGATGATTTCATTTTATGCTAATTTTTAGGAAAGATAGCGATTAGACCCGTGCTTTAAAAAAAGGTTTAACCCGCTATATACAGGACACATTAAGTAACTGAAGTGATACCACCTTACGGTTAGGTCGTGAGACTGGCAACACATCACCACTGTCCAATACAATAGTACCCACTTTAGATATGTAGCTTTTAATGATGGAAGGGTGGACCAGGAAGGATTGATGCACCCGAAGAAAACCGTAGGCGATCAGCGATGCACTAACCTGTTTCAGTGTCTTTGCCATTACCACAGGCCCCTGGTCTTTGAGGAAAATCCTGACATAGTTGCTTTCTGCTTTCACATAAAGGATATCAGCCAGTTCAATCATATCTATCCTCCCCAGGCCAGGAATGGCCAGTCGCCCCTGAGGATAGGGACTGACGCCGTAGACCGGAGTATGGTGTTGAGCTTTCTGAAAGACCCTGCTTGTATCCAGGGAAAGGATTTTTACCGGCGCATCAAGCCGCTTCTGTGGAATAGCATACTTCATGAGGATCCATTGCTGTTTCCATGATGTTGTTCAAGCTGCTCCAGCAAGGATTCAGCATGACTTTGGACTACCAGTAATATATCCCTGATGGCAGGCTGTCGGGGGAAGTCATGACCTGCAGGGCATCCTAATCGGATGACCCTGCAATCTGGATTGGCTTCCATTGTGAGCTCCGGGGTATTTGGAGTGCGGCTGTGCGGTAGGATCTTGTCTGGCATGAGGATTGACAAAGCATCTTTAGGAACGCCACAAAACTATACATAGCTATGGTACCCTTCCATCACCTGAAAGGGTGATTCTTTGGCCCGTTGAAGAAGTGAAATTGCCTCCATCGGAAGCAGGCACCGTTCCTTTACAAGGCAAATTTGATCGTCAGGGACATCGTATATTTAACAGGCTTGCCATCCAGCGTGGCTGGCATCCATTCCTCCTGCTTTGGAAATGCATCCAGACAAGCCCTACCTATTTCGTCACTCAAGGACCTTGGAACACGAAAATTAGTGGCTTGACCATCAGTCAGGACATCCCATTGAACAACGGCCTCTCCTTCAATTCCAAGTTGCCTTGATTGCGCCGGGTACTTGAGGTCTGCTATGACTAATTGATGCAGTCGTGCATCTGTGCAACCTGAAAGCATGTCTCCCACTTCAGACTGGCAGCTCTTGAGGTATGGGCGTTTTACCAGGGATCTGTTGTGGACCATGGATACCAGTGTGTCTCCCATATAGATTCCTTCATTGATCTTGTGTCCAAGGGTATCATACTCGTAGTACTTACCATGTCGGGATCCCTCTTCCCAACTGTATACATACTCCATCAATCCCGTCGTATCCATATGTGTCCAGACGCCCTCCTTATGGTTATTCCTGTATGGACCACATGAAGACTTTCCCTTGCCGGGTTCACATTCCAGCCACGAACCGTGCATTTTGCCATAATGGTAGGCGCCTTGAGTCCTGATAGACCCATCGTCCCAAAAACTCTTGTAAGGTCCGTGCAGCATGGTGAGCGCCGCAGTACTGTACGTTTTTTGTTCGATCAGGGTTAACTTGTCCGGATGGAAAACCCGAACCCTGTAACCTCCGGGAATCTTTGAAACAACATAATGATGCCAGTAGCGCAGCGGCTTCTCATGCTGCTCAAAAGCAATATCATACTTGTCTTTATACTGGATATCGTCCCTGGTGTAATCTGATTGATCTGCCGTCCCTTGCTTAGTGGTTGTACAGGAAAACAAGATGGACAGGCTTAATACGATTGAAGGCAGCAAAACCCTGTTATATCCGCTGGCGGACGCTGTGATGAATGGTTTCATAGACCTTTATTCTCAAGATACACTTATATAAAGTAATATTCAGGAATAAAGTTGTCGGTATTCCAACTTAAAGAAG
Source organism: Saprospiraceae bacterium (assembly GCA_035458325.1). GTDB lineage: Bacteria > Bacteroidota > Bacteroidia > Chitinophagales > Saprospiraceae > Opimibacter. The sequence goes on from DATHZY010000160.1 coordinate 7,060, forward strand.
AAAGGAGGGGAAAGAAATGGGAGAATGCTACTTGCTAACCGATGCCATGCAGACAGGCTCTGAACTATTATTGGCAGGATCTACATCGGTGATTTGAAGGGAGGCAAAATGGAGTGCAGGATCCAGCACATACAGACTATCATATTTGATGGGAGACTGTATTTGTCCCAGTTTCCTGGTGGTGCTATCAGCATGCTTAGCCCACACTTCATAATGGTGGCCGTCAGGCAATGCCGGGAGATCGACTACCTGGAGCATCATCTTTCCTGACAGTTTGCATTGAAAAAGGAGTACCTCCGCATCCGGGGTGGATTCGCAACCCCTGACTTTGATTCTTTCGGTAGTAGAGGAATTGATAAAATTTGACCGCTCAGAAACCTGGCGGGAAACCGTTGACAGCTTATCGACCTTGGCTTTCTCTTCCGCAAGTTTGGCGCACTGGTAATTATAATCTTCCTTCAGATAGAAATGTTCCTTCCACAGAAAAGCAAGACCGGCAAGCGCGAGAAAAACGATAGCTGCAGAACCAAAAATCACTCTTCGCTTGGTCAGAAATGAATGGCGAAGGGCTGGCCGGGTGAGGTTTCTGTTGAAACTTCCGCAGATCTTGTTTCGGGAAAGGTTGATTTGTTCCTGTACCTCAGGGTAAAGCGAAGCAAGGCGTTCTACCTCACTGCTTTCTGCTTCGGACGTGAGTCCCAGGACATATTTGTCAATCCACCCGCCTTCGATTAATTCCTTCTTTGTCAACTGTGTCTGCTTGTTAATCAATCTATAAATGGCATTTGGCCCAAAAGGTTTTGGCCTGACATCAAAATTGCTTTTCCACTTAACAGTTTATATAATTTTCAGTCAGGGATACCTTTTTTGGGGAGTTGTGGCGGTTAACAACCACATTCCAATTTAGTTTAAGAATCGAGAAAATTACACGGATTTTTTCTATGCCCCGGCAATGTCAATCCATAAAAAATCCGTTGGAAGCTGATCAGGGACAGCGTATTTCACCATCATTATAAATCCTATCGTATGCTATACATCAAACTCAATGGTATCCCCTGCATGCAGGGCATCATCACCTTTAGATTTACCCTTAGAAGAAGATTTTGAAGATGGGGCTTTTGGCTTATCTCCTTTTATATCATTGGATATTTTCTTAGCCGGCGGACCGAATAAATCCGCCTGTATCGCTCCTTTACCACCAGCCGGAGCAGCGGTGTCTTCATCATCTGCATCCTCTTCCTTTTCTTCAGCCTTGGGTTGCTCGCGAATACTGATGAGTTTCTTATCGACCAATTTATTACCGAGTGCTTTCCAGCCTTTTACTTCGATAAATTCTGCGGGCTGTAATACCTCCTCAACTTTCTGGCGTTGGCTCATGTAGCCAAACTCTACAATCGGATCTTCATCCAGGGAGACAAAGTAAAGTTTTGAATCCTTGTGCTCTGTAATAAATTTAAAGCGTTGCCCGATGGTCGTCGTTTCTATCACAAATCTCTTGACCATGGTCCATTGTTTCTCCCCTTCATAATATATCGCGGATATTGCTGCCTTCGGTTTGAACTTGCCTGCATACAGGAGATCCTTCATTTCCACTTTGCCAGACGGATCGATTTCGGTTATCTCATATTCCCCGCTACTGTATACCGTCAGCAATTGATCTCCCGTATCGAAGGATCCCATGTAGATTCCACGTTCATCCTTGTTGATCCTGCCGCTCACATCGTCATACCAGTATTTTTGCGCGCCCAGCGTACTCTTTCCAACCTCCATCTGCGTGACCTTGCGCACCGGATATCTGGTTACGATATTACCCCCTGCATTACGACCCTTGATCGCCAGCTCTTCAAAATAAAAATCAAATACTTTATTCCTCGCACTACTTCCCGGCGTCAGTTGGATTTCAACCCGCTCCGCCTCCCCATTTGGATGAGCGGCAAAATAAAGCACCTTGGATTCCTTGTCACCCTTGGTCAGGTCGTATTCTTTATCCCTGGTGATGGAGGTCACATTAAACCGCTTTGCATACGCTTTACCGCTTCCACCATCCACATAGATCAGGTGATAGGTCGTGCGTTCATCTCCACGCTTCCAGACTCCAACATGAATGATATTTTTTCCGACAAATACTTTTTCGGCGATGCGGGTCACCATAAACTTACCATCCTTACGGAAGGCGATGATATCATCGATCTCACTGCAATCGGTGACGAATTCATCCTTCTTCAATCCATAACCAATAAATCCTTCCTTACGATCTACGTACAATTTAGCGTTGCTGGCGATCACCTTTGCTGCCTGTATGGTGTCAAAGGTGGTGATCTCCGTCTTCCGTT
>DATHZY010000161.1:0-5592 GCA_035458325.1 Saprospiraceae bacterium
TACTTTCAACGAGGTGATGGTGCATCCATAGTTGATCACTTTCAATTCTATTCCGTGACCATTTGTCAGCGTAAATTCAGTGACCTCATCACCGGATGGTGTGGTGCCGAAGATTTGTCTACCCCTAAATCCCCTAAAGGGGACCTTATTACCAGCCATTGATTTCTTTTAATCTATGTAGCTTCTCACGTCTCACTCTCTTACTCTCTCACTCTCTTACTCTCTTACTCTCTTACACCAGCACCACCCTGACCGTCTCCACTATATCCCTCAAGGCACTCTCCACCACCTTTGAATCCGGATGACGCAGGATAATAAAACCCTCGCCTTCGTAACTCTGTGATTTTTCCTGTCCGGGTTTAGGAATCCTTACATCCGTGATGATATCAGCATACTTCGCACGCACGACATCGAGTCCTTCCACATGTGACACGCGGCCTTCGCCCTGACCACGCAGATAAGCGGCCCCACTGCTGTATTTGATATCTGTAGAGACGGGCTCATCATAAATCATCAGTTTGGCCCACGCACGGATGGCATCAAAATCGCATGCACGTGAAATGAGGGTGGTAAACTGGGCACCGGGAGGCCGGGCTGCAATTTCAGAGATGGCGATGCTGCCGTCTTTTCTCCTGAACCATTCCATATGGCTCAGGCCTGTCTTCATGCCAAGTACATCAAGTGCTTTTTTACCAGCCTTGCGTATATCATCAAAGGCTCTGCCCTGGTGTTCTTTCCGAAGTATTACCCGCCACTGAATCCACGGATTAGACATCGCTTCCAGGGGCGTAGGATAATAATGATTGATCGTCTGCCCCAGTATCTTTCCATTGAGTGAAAAAGTATCCAGTGAAAATTCTTCGCCCTGGATAAACTCTTCGATGATCACGCCATCCGCTACTGCATGGCCGAGGGAAGAAAAAGCAGCGAGCATTTCTTCATCATTGCTCACCCTGTAAGTGGTCTGGGATCCTGCACCGGAAACCGGCTTGGCAACCACCGGATACGGGCATTTCCGGATAAACTCAAAAGCGCTTTCCAGATCATGTGTCAGGGCATGCCGGGCACACGGGATGCCGTTTTCATTAAAGAGCATTTTCATGCGTGCCTTGTCCCTGAAGTTGAGAGCGGTCTCCGTATTCATCCCAGGGACTCCGACAGCCAGGCGGGCTTCCGCCATCGGCACCTGAAGCTGCTCTGTAGCCCCCAGCAGGCGATGGAAAGATCCTGTGATACGCTGTAGATCGGTCAGCGTCTTGATCAGGGTCCACTTATCAAAAACATCAGCGACTTCCCGGGCTACGGAGATACGGCTCTGTTGCCATGAAGGGAGTAGGGAGATAGGTTCCTGGCTGATGACCACGAGGCGGACGTCATGGAGGGTCGTGAGGGATTCAATAAACCGAACGGCATTGGCCGTAAAATTGGGGGTGATATAGGCAATCGTTGTCATGGGAGTGTGAAGTTAAGTGAATGCTTCGACTTGCCAAACGCAGCCTAGGGCTACAGCTCAGCAACCAATGAAAAGTGAAAAATGAAAAATGAAAAGCGAAAAATGAAAAGCGATGTGCTTCAGCTCCACGACCCAAAGTTGGGTTTAGGTTGACTTAAGTGGTTGCTGTCGCTCACGGCTGGGGTAACAGGTCCAACTTATTTTATCCATCAAATTCATTATTCTATTTTCGCCAATTATATCAGGCACTCATGAAACCAATTAAATATATCCTGACTATGTTGATCATGCTATCCCTGTTTTCATTCCTGCGGTGCAAGCCAGGGATTCCGGCAGTAACCAGCAAAACCGAATCTGACGCAGACCGGCAGACCAACTGCAATCAGTATATCGAAGCGCTGTATCCTATCCGTGTCAAGGGAAAATGGGGCTACATCAACCGGAAAGGTGAAACCGTGATCCAACCCACTTATGATGAAGCGGATGACTTTTCGGATGGCATGGCAAAGGTGGGAATCATGAGCGGTACCGAAATGCATTATGGCTTCGTCGATCAGAAAGGTCAATGGATGGTGCAGCCCGTCTATCTCAAGGCAGGCGTGTTTACAGAAGGAAAGGCTTACGTCAACAAACACGGACTGTATGGATATGTAGATCACTATGGCAAAGAAGTGATCCACTGCCGGTTTGAAGATGCGGCTGATTTCCACAATGGATATGCTGCGATCAAGCTGGGAGGTTGGACAGGATTTATTGATTCCACCGGCCAGGTAGTGGTCAATCCGCAGTTTACCGTATCGGTCAATCATCCCAGGTTCAATGAAGGCCGCGCTCCGGTCTTTGGAACGGATGAGCAAACAGGATTTATTGATTCCACCGGGCAATGGGCTATCTCTGCACAATTCCATTCGGCCGGTAATTTTGTCGATGGCCTGGCCTGGGCAATGTGGCAGCAGGATGATTCCGCTGCTGAACATGGCTTTACGATCAAGGGAGGCTACATCGATACAGAGGGTGTCTATGTTATCCCTCCGGAATATGATTTCGGCTGGGATTTTTCAGGAGGATATGCCACGGTTTGGGTACGGAGCGAGGATAAGAAAAGTAAGATCTGGAAAGTGATAGATAAAGAAGGCACCGTTGTATTAGATAGTCTTCCTTACCGCACTGTGGGTTCGTTCTATTACGGCCTGATTCCTATCCAGAACGAAGACCTGAAATGGGGATTTATGAATATCAGGGGAGAAGTGATCATTCCACTACAATATGCAGGTATCAATCATTTTAAAAACGGCATGGCCCGCATGGAAGTCGGTACGGCGTTTGAAAATTCAATTGTATATATCAATCCGAAAGGAGAAGTAGTCTGGAGTGAAGATTAAGTGAAAAGTGAAAATTATAGTAGTAACGTTAATAATGTAGAGACTCGATTTATCGCGTCTCTACATTATTAACGTTACTGGTTGATGCCCGTCTCTGCATGATGCCCGTCTTTGAATACTGGCATCTCACCACTGAGTTTTTTCCGATTAGTTGTATAATTATCTGACATCTTTATACAATTCCTTTATTTAAAAAATATACCCATATTTTATTCCATCGCACAAAACTTTTGGACACCATCCACCGTTTTAAAAATACTCACCGCGGATGGTTTGCCTTTAATCAAGGAATCCGCGATTCTGATCTCACCACTTTACGGATTTGTTTAAACTGAATTGCCTGTCTGCAGGGACAGGATAGGAGTTTTTTTGTGATTGCTGTAGTAACAGGAAGGAAGACCCACCCCTTTAGTTGCATATGTAATCAATTAACCATTAAATAATTAATGTCATGAAATCATCAAACGTATTAGTAAGCATCGTTGCCGGAGCGGCAGTTGGAGCAGCATTAGGTGTATTATATGCACCAGACAAGGGTGCTAACACCCGTAGGAAAATATCAAGTAGAAGTGGTGAATTCCTTGGTGGTATTAAGGATAAAGCCAATAACCTTGTCGAGGCAGTCAAAACTCCATTTATGCAGGAATTGCATGACGCCAATGGAAAGGCTAACCAGGCAAAGGCAAAATTCACTGAGCTGAAATAACCGGTAAGGATCGCTGTGGAACCCCGGAATCGGATCCACAGCATCCTTTAGGTTTTGTTTTTCCCAGGTTCATTTCATGTATCTTTACCGGAGTTAACGCAAAACCTGCAGGCTCACCCCTTTTATGTTTTTGATGACCGTAGGGAGTAGTCCATCGGTAATCGGTATACATGGAGGTGTCGGGTCAGGGCAACAAAAGATAATCAACTATGAAACAAAAACCCGAAGACACCATTCCATTGATGGATGATGTAGAGCAGTTTGTCAAGACAAACGTTGAACTCTACACCCTTCGAGGCACCGGGATTGCGACCCGGGTCGTCTCTTCCTTATTAGCCAGCCTCGTCGTCTGGGCGCTGGTCTTCATTGTACTGTTTATGCTGGGTATGGGACTTGCCTTATACATCGGACACCTGATGGGCAATATGTACTCCGGCTTCTTGCTGATGGCTGCGGCCTTTGCGCTGGTGACCATCTTTGTCTATTTCAGGCGCTATAAGATGATTCGCAAACCATTGATGAATGGCTTGATCACGCAAATCTTAAAAGACAAACACAATGACTGAGATCACCACGATCGATCAATTGCAGGCACGCGTGCAGGAGCTGGAGCGTGACCAGGACATTCAGTGGAAACAACTGAAGGACAACGTCAAGCAGCAATACGAAAACATCAAGCCCATCAACCTGATCAAGAATGCCTTTTCAGGTCTCACTGATTCCATTGACAATGAATCTGACATCCTCAAGGAAGGAGCAGCCCTCGCCTCCGGCCTGATCGCCAATGCCATCATGTCCGGATCAAAGAATAAACCCATGAAACGCTGGGTCACCCTTGCCTTGTTTTCAGCAGCCACATATCTCATCACCAGGTACCAGGACGAGATTATCGCAGCCGGTCATAACGTGATGGAATTTGTTGCTAAAAAAGTGGACCAATTCAAGGAAAACATGGAACGCAAGCGAGCGGCCAGAGAAGCAGAGGAAGAAGAAGAGGAGGATGTGCATGAGGGGATATGATATAAAAGGCTGAAGGGCTGAAGCGGCAAGGAGTGTGTTTGCAAATCAAATAGGATAATCTTCAATTGCCCTCTGCTTCAGCCACAAGAGGAATTCTTCTGTTGGCTAAAGCCCAATTCCTACAGCCCATCCAACCCCGGCTTGAAAGCCGGGGCAATTAAAAGTGAGTGTCTAAAGGGTAAAAGAAAGGTGGAGTGTGTTTGCAATCTAATGGGTACAATCTTCAATTGCCCTCGGCTTCAGCCGGGGGACCAGCAGCAAAAAAATATCCGGCTTTAGCCACAAGTGTAATTAAGGATGAATCCCCTCGATGAGGTACCCCCTTGGTTACTGAGCTGTCGCACATGGATGCGGATAGCAGGTCGAAGTACAAGGGGCAAAGGGGGTCAAAGGGGCAAAGGGGGTCAATTCCCAGGCAACATTTCCAATCCTTTCGTATCTTATTTTTGCAGTCCTGATCTCCATAAACCCTGCAGCCATATGTCTAAAGTATTGATCCCAATCTTCCTTTTTTTCTTTTCTTCTTCATCCCACGCCCAGTTCGGCCCGGTCTTCTTTATTGATACGCTGACCAATGAAAACATTCAGCAACTCGCTTGCACTGATTTCAACAACGATGGCCTGAATGACATCCTCACCGCCAACCTGAAATGGCCAAAGGACAATATGAAATGGTATCTCAACCAGGGGAACAACCAATATCTGGTGCAGCCGATACCAGGCGCAGACAGCCTCACCGAACTGGAATTGTTTGATACCGGAGATATCAACCGCGACGGATGGATGGACTTTATCATCTCCAGTGAATCCCCCTACAAGCTGACCTGGTTTGAAAACATCGAGGGCTCATTTACACCCCATGTGATTGATGAAGGACTTGATTTTACCACCCATGTCGTACTGACTGATTTCAACAACGATAGTTTATTGGACATCCTGTCCCTGCAGCATACAGAGATCGTCGTATACCTGTCCACAGCACCCGGGATATTTGGATCCCCATTTGTGATCCTCGACAGCACTGAGTTTTA
>DATHZY010000162.1:0-2759 GCA_035458325.1 Saprospiraceae bacterium
TGTAGAGCCGGATATCGTGCATAACGTATTACCCAATCCGTTCACCGACAGGATAGGGGTCAGCTTTAGCAGCATCATTGATGAACTAGTCACCCTTCGCCTCTATGATGCATCAGGTAGGCTTGTTGTGGAAGAGAAAGCAGTACCAAACGCAGTCTCTTACACACTTGATCAGTTGCATCTGCCGACCGGTGTTTATGTGCTGGCCGTGCAGATTGGTGAAGGAGAAATCAAAGCTTATAAACTTTTGTCTGACGGGAACTAGCAGTCACCATCATTACCATTAATGATTTTAAGGCACTACAGTTAATTGCCCCAGGCTTTAGCCTGGGGTTAACAGTGCAGGTAAAGGCGGCTTTAGCCACAAGCAGAGATTTCGATGTGGGCTAAAGCCCCATTTTCTTCTATATCCCTGTCCACGGCTTGAAAGCCGTGGCAATTATGGTTTTCAAATTATGAGATTGTGCTTAGGATCCTTCTTTTCTCCATGGTTTGAAAGCCGTGGCAATTCAATAATAAAAAAGTAAGATGATCATCCTGGAGAATTACTAATTGCCCCAGGCTTTAGCCTGGGGTTAAAAGTGCAGGGAAATGCGGCTTTAGCCACAAGCAGAGATCTCCATGTGGGCTAAAGCCCCATTTTCTTCTATATCCCTGTCCACGGCTTGAAAGCCGTGGCAATTATGGTTCCAACTGCTAACTGCTCACTGCTAACTGCTCACTTCTAGCTATCTTTGCACCTCTGTTTATCAACCTATGGACACTATCATGCTCAATCTAATCCTTTTTGGGCCGCCGGGAAGCGGCAAAGGCACACAAGCGGAAAGACTCGAAGAAGCTTATAACCTGGTTCATATCTCCACCGGTGAATTATTCCGGTCTGAAATGGAAGAAGGTACTGAATTAGGTATCCAGGCTAATGAATTCATGTCCCGCGGCGAACTCGTGCCTGATGAGGTGACCATTGCTATGTTGAAAAACAAAATGCTGGCTCACCGGGATGCCGAAGGATTTATTTTTGACGGTTTCCCACGCACCAGGCCACAAGCAGAAGCCCTTGACCAGCTACTCAAGGCTCTGGATCAGCAGATTGATGCCCTCATCATGCTGGATGTACCGGAGGATGAAATCGTAAAACGAATCGTCCTCAGGGGAAAAGAATCTAACAGACCCGATGACAGCGATCCGGAAGTGATCCGCAAACGATTCCAGGTGTATCAATCCAAGACCGCACCGATTTTTTCATATTACGACGAGAAGCATAAGGCACATAAGATATCTGGACTTGGAACCATCGATGACATCTTTCAACACCTGTGTGATACGATCGACAGCCTTCATGTATAATGTCAACTGATCAGAATTTTGTAGATTATGTTAAGATCCATTGCAAGTCCGGAGCCGGAGGAGCTGGGTCAGCCCATTTGCACCGCGATAAAATCAGTGCAAAAGGAGGACCTGACGGCGGAGATGGCGGACACGGAGGAGATATAATCTGCCGCGGTAGTGTCCAGATGTGGACTCTCCTGCACCTCAAATTTCGTAAACACGTCATCGCTGAATCCGGACAACCTGGTTCAGGGAACCTATGTACCGGCGCGGATGGTGCAGATGTAATCCTCGAAGTACCCCTGGGTACTGTCGCAAAGGATCCTGAAACAGGCGAAGTCCTGTTTGAAATCACAAAGGACGGAGAAGAATATAAGCTGATGCCAGGTGGACGTGGAGGTCAGGGCAATAACCATTTCAAATCACCTACTAACCAAACCCCGCGCTACGCTCAACCCGGCGAACCTCACCAGGAAGGATGGCGTATTCTTGAACTCAAGATTCTCGCGGATGTTGGTTTAGTCGGTTTCCCCAATGCAGGCAAATCAACTTTGCTCGCTTCACTCTCCGCCGCCAAACCTAAAATAGCAGATTACCCGTTTACAACCCTGGTGCCAAACCTCGGTTTTGTGCGCTATAGGGACAATAAATCTTTTGTCATTGCAGATATCCCCGGGATCATCGAAGATGCGCACCTCGGAAAAGGTCTAGGACATCGATTCCTACGCCATATCGAACGAAATGCCGTCCTCCTGTTTATGATTCCGTGCGAATCAGACGACATCAACAAGGATTTTAATGTATTGCTCCATGAGTTGGAGATGTACAATCCCGAGTTACTTGACAAACCCCGATTGGTTGCCATCACCAAATGCGATCTTATTGACGAATCAGTACAGGAATTACTCCGGCCTACTTTGCCGGAAGGTATTGATTGCGTTTTTATTTCAGCAGTGACAGGATATGGGCTCGATAAGCTGAAAGATAAACTTTGGATGTTGTTGGCTGATCAGCAGCCGGTTTCATAGATTCTATTCGCTTCACGAATACACCTTGCCGTGAGATCCCTTCTTCTATCATTGTTCGTACTCCTGATCAATATTACATTGTCAGCGCAGGAAGTCATCAAAGGAAATCTGATGATCGCCCCGTTGCCCGTATCAATGGAGGTCCAGCAAGGTTCCTTTGTGATTAGCCCGGACACCTGGATCATGATGAGGTCTTTTAATACATTTTCTTTTGATCCTACTCTCGCGTTCAGGGAAGTGTTTAAAGATAAAAGCGGATACACCCTCCATGAGCCTAAAAACGTTGTACCCAGACCTGATGTAATAATAAAAAGTGTCATTTCGGTTGTTCCATCAAATCTAATTCCCAGCGAAGGGTATGAACTAAAAGTCAGTCCTTCGGGTATCACCATCCTGGCTTCA
>DATHZY010000163.1:0-6584 GCA_035458325.1 Saprospiraceae bacterium
TTATGAAAGTGAAGTCGGGCATTTCGAAAAAGCGATTCTGCCGCCCATGGAAACATTTCGTGATGGATTACCCATGGTCGCAGAAATGCTAAGCGATGCCAAGGAAAAACATGTCGTCATGTATTGCACCGGAGGTATTCGTTGTGAAAAAGCTTCTGCTTACATGAAATACAGGGGATACAAAAATGTGTATCAACTGGATGGCGGCATCATCGAATACGCCAGGCAGGCAGAAAAATTAGGATTGCCTAATAAGTTTCTCGGCAAGAATTTTGTGTTCGATGAGCGCCTCGGTGAAAGGATTTCTGAGGATGTCGTCTCTACATGTCATCAATGTGGTAAGCCATCTGATGATCACACCAATTGTGCCAATGACGCCTGCCATATCCTGTTTATCCAATGTCCTGAATGCAAGGAAAAATATCATGGTTGCTGTTCCGAAGAATGCCGTGATTTCAGCACGCTTTCAAGAGAGGAACGGAGGATACTGCGGAGGCAGCGGGTGTTTAATGGAAGTAAGTATTCCAAGGCGAAGCCCGGCATGTTGAAGATTTAGCACAGCTTTTTCTGAAGAAAGGCTTATAAGCTTATTGGCTTATGCGCTTATATGATAATCAAGCTATCCATAAAAAAATAGGGTTATAAGCCTATAAGCTTATAACCCTATAAGCAATCGACGATTACATCGCTGGCGCTTCGTTTGGCCAATGATTTAGCATATCAATAACACCGCCCATCAGGCCAATCGTGATAATCCAGTAAAGCGTATTGATGGCCAGGTTTTTCAGGTTCTTTCTTTCGAAGAGGCCATTGGTGACCAGGACGGGCATGGCTACCATGATGCCTACCAATACACCGTGGAATACACCATGTTTGAAGGAATCAAATTCTCCTTCCTGTCCGGGACCGTCAACGTTGACCAGCATGAACATAGATAACAGGATCGACATCACAAGGGATATGCCTAAGATGACCCCCATGTTACCTTTCTTGAGATCTTCTTCTTTTAATCCGAGGGAATCCATCCAGACCTTTCCGAAGACCTTGGGATGATAGTAGATAAAGCCCATGAACATAGGGATCAGGGCTGCAATGACAATAGCGAGTAGATTAGGTTGAGGCATACGTGGTGAGATTAGATGGTTAGAAGATTAGATGCTTAGGAGGTTAGGGGTTAGCTTTTTTCGGCGTAAAACTTGAGGCCTTTCAGGCCGTTGTCATACTGCTTCTTGAGTTCACCGCGCATCATCAGGCCGAAGTATTTATTCCATGGAAGCATGCCTACTTCCTCATTCATACTCCAGGTGACTTCGATATTATCTCCCTTGTGGGTAAACTGGAATTTGGAACTACCTGTGTGTTTACCACCAAAATCCATGGAGGTGACGATCTCTTCATTCATGGTTACGCTGGAGAGCGTAAGTGTTCCGGTACCCATGCGCTTGTCTTGGGATTCCCATTTATAAAAGGCGTTCTGGCCAACGGGTGGATTGCTGAAGGTCATGACCATGCTGGGGTCCATCCGTTTCCATGGAGCCCATTTTTCCCAGTTACGGAGATCATTGACCTGATCGAATACACGGTCAATAGGGGCACTGACCTCGATGGAGCGTTTTACCTTGATTTCGGAGGGGAGCAGGAAGGAAATCAGGATTAGGGCGAGGAGGAATAAACCGAGCCAGAGGCCGATTTTCTTTAGCACATTTTTCATAATTGGTTATTTCAATTCAAATATCTGAAAATTAAGCTTTGCTAGGCATCCTATTTAATTCAATCCACATGAATGTAAATAAATGAAAGTACCGGACAAAGCAGAAAAATAGAAAAAGCTATTTGTAAAAAACTTTTTCAAAAGCGACCAGGATCCATCTTTCATAAATCTGATTATTAGCCGAGGTCAAGGCATGGTAGTATTCTAGTTTGATCCTTTTCTTCTGCCAATCCCTTTCTTTCAGCAAGAATGATAACTGGCCATGTATGCCACTGCGATAATAGCTTCTACGATTTTTATTCGACTGTGTATATGAATATGTTTTAGGTGGGTTGTATCGGTGATCAATTACCTTATATTCTTCATATTCAAAATCGAAAAAAGGCTTTAAAACAAAGACACCAAAAGAAACATCAAAATCTTTTTGGATTTTGAATTTAAACTCAAGTGGCACAAGGAAGCTGAAGTGATTGTAATGAAAAGTGCCAACATTTTCACTAACTACAGTTTGCCCAGGATTGGATATATATTGAGAATGAAAACCTGTTGAAGCAAATTTGGAATACATTAGAAGGGGTGAAACCCCTAAAGAAAATAGCTTTCCAAAAGAATGGCCTAATCCAAAACCCCCGTGAAAAGCATAATTAAACCCAACATTTGAGAATTCATACAATCGGTATGCACTAGCATATTTTGGTATGACATCCTTATCTCTGAAAAAAGGATAACCCACCCCAAATCGATAGCTTATAAAGTTTTTAGTGGTACTAAAAGGTGTATTCCTTTTCTGGCCAAAGGATACTAAAGGAAAAATCAACAGAAACAGAAACAGCCAGATTTTTGGGTATGTCATCCTCAAAAGTAGCCTATTCCTTAAGAAGGAATGATAATAGTGCACATCTAGGGAATCAATTATAGGTAGTAAATCTATAACAATCCCTCGATGACCTTTTCTTCATTAATCCCCTCTGCTTCAGCCTTATAGTTACGAACGATCCGGTGACGCAGGACGTAATTGGCTACAGCTTTGACATCAGAGATGTCCGGAGAATACTTGCCATTAATGGCAGCATGGCATTTGGCGCCCAATACCAGGTACTGAGAAGCACGCGGACCAGCTCCCCAGGAAATGTACTGGTTGACCTGCTCCGTGGCCCTTGAGGTGCCCGGACGGGTTTTAGAAGCCAGGGAAACGGCGTATTCGAGGACGTTGTCAGCAACAGGAATCTTACGGACCAGTTGCTGGAAATGCAAAATCTCTCCTGCGCTGAGGATATGGCTGAGCTTGGTATTCTGGACGGTGGTGGTGGTCTTGACTACCTGGATTTCTTCGTCATAGGAAGGATAATCCAGAGGTATATTGAACATAAACCTGTCTAACTGCGCTTCAGGAAGCGGGTAGGTTCCTTCCTGTTCGATAGGATTCTGTGTAGCCAGTACAAAGAAAGGCGATGGCAGCAGGTGGCGCTCCCCATTGACCGTGACGGATCGCTCCTGCATAGCTTCCAGCAGGGCGGCCTGTGTTTTAGGCGGGGTACGGTTGATTTCATCCGCGAGGATGATATTGGCGAAAATAGGGCCCCGGTTGAATTTGAAATGGCGGTCTTCGTCCAGGATCTCTGTCCCGGTGATGTCGGATGGCATCAGGTCCGGGGTGAACTGGATCCTCTTGAACTCCAGGTCCAGTACTTCGGAAATCGTGCTCACCAGCAGGGTCTTCGCTAGCCCGGGCACACCCACCAGGAGGCTGTGTCCGTTGGAAAACAAGGAAATCAATACGGCTTTGACGACTTCGTCCTGGCCGACAATCACCTTGGCGATTTCCTTGCGGAGAACCTGATATTTGGCCGCCAATGCATCAATTGCCTGTACGTCAGATGTATATTCTTGACTCATATGTGTTTTAGATTGAAACTTCTCTATTCCTGTAGGAAATAAGAATGCCAAAAATAGCATGAATATTGTCAAACATGGAATTAAGAATCATTCCACAGGAATGCCGAGATTAAAAAATTCACTTGTAGGGGTCCAATATACTGCCCCCTGCAGGTCCATATTTTAATCTCAATTCTATGCTGATGGGGTGGAACCAAAGCGATCACATCCTTATCTCACCAATGTAACGTCTCCCTTCCGCAAATAAACAGAACCTGAAGCCAGGTGAACCTTGATTAAATACACGTAAATACCGGGAGGAACCATTCTACCGTCTTTTGCCCTGCCATCCCAAAAAAGTGACCCGGCTGTATTGATGAAAAGATTATTGCCCCATCAATTGAATGCCATTGCCCACCTATTGCTGCATCTGAGGTAAGCAAAGTATTAAGTGCGCTTTGAATTTTCATTCTCAACCCTCCACCTTGTCACAGTTGTATTACCGAAATACTAAAAAGAAATGACGTTAGTACGTCAAGAAATAATTTATTTGAGGCTCCATTTAGTTAATGTTTTTAATTTATTTGGTTTTGAATAAATAAAACCTCTACATTAGAATTCTAGTTTTACTCCTTAGTATAGAAAACCAACTTATTATTGGTTTCACCCCAAATTTTTAAACCAACTTATTTTTCTATGAGATAAAACACCAACACTGTAGAGGACACCTCTCCATTTATAGGGAAGGCTAAGCTATTCGATCAGTGTCAGCGAAATCCCTTCCGGCATTTACACCTTAAGAGCACAGGGAGGCAAGAAAACAGAAACAAAACAAATTTCAATCACAGAATGACAAAGTATATTATACTTCTTTGGATCTACTGCATGGCCTTCGGCCATGCAGTAGGCCAAAAAGAAGGTGACTCTTGGGTAATCGGATACACCTGGAGAGAAAATCCAAGCTATTCCGTCCTTGAACTTGATTTTCAATCAGGAAACATGGTTGTAAAGCGTATGCCTGGAGAATATTCAATTACAAAAGAAACCTGTAGTACCATTTGCGACAATGATGGAAATCCATTGATCTGGACCAATGGGATGCTGATCCGTGGACGTGGATTTCAGATGATCGAGGATACGATCTCCTATGTGCCGGATGACTGGGACAATACAAAACCTAGCTTTTGGAACTGGTGGTATAGTGAAAATAATTATGCCTTTGGGTTTCCGATTCCAAATGGAGCGATTATTCTCTCCGATCCTGGCGATGCAGGATTATATCACGTTATTTATCAATTCGCTGAATGGAATAATGATGATCCGCAAGGCTTCATTTGTACGAAATGGCTGACTGCATCAGTCCGATTGAATCCGGATACCACCTTTATGCTTCTTTCAAGGGATGTGCTGATAGGTGTTTCAGACATATTCTTTCAATTACCAGTCAAAGCCGTACGTCATGCAAACGGTCGTGACTGGTGGCTTTATATGTTACTTCGAGGTTCTAATCAATATCAATTGATATTGCTTGACCCAGATGGATTTCACTTTATGGGATTAATGGATAGTGGTATTACAATGCCCCAATCACTGGGGCTAGCAACAATCTCCCCAAACGGAAATTATATGGCAGCCGGTGTTGCTGTACTCAATAGTTATGATCAGTTTGTCTATCTCTATGATATAGACAGATGTTCAGGATCGCTAGATTTCAAAGACTCTTTTTCAATCATTACACAACTATGGCCCGGATTCGGATTTTCTCCCTCTGAAAAGTATTTATACACATGTTCGGAACGTAAATATTTATGGCAGTTTGATATGGAGGCCAGTGATATAGGGGCATCGCGAGTACTCGTAGGTGAGTATGATGGCTTTGTACACGGGTCCAGTTTCAGCACTACCTTTGGCCCTATAATGCAAACACCTGATGGCAGATTATATGTTGTCCCTACCTCAGCAAGCAATGAATATCTCCATGTCATAGACAGACCGGATGAGCCTGGCACAGCTTGCAAGCTTAAGCAGCATGCAATCAACTTAACAGTACCCCAGGGCCGTAGTGCTCCAAATATCCCCAATTACCGTCTCGGCCCAATCGATGGTAGCCCATGTGATACACTCGATATTAACAACCTGGCCACCTCCCGATGGCGGTGGGAAGTAGATGAGCCGGATGATCTGCTGACCATTAGATTTACAGATCTGTCATTTTATGAGCCCAATTTATGGGAGTGGGATTTTGATGATGGCCAGGATGCAGACATTCCTTCACCGATACATACCTTTCCAGATTATGGTTTATACCATGTCTGCCAGACCGTTGAGAATCAATATAACAAAGACAGCACCTGCCAGTGGATCGAATTGATGCCAAATGTATCTGTAGACGATCCCAGTTATGTGCCATTCTCTGTCACCCCCAATCCATTCACCAATGAGTTACGTATCACACGGAACGCTGATGGATTTACAACCGGAGAAGTGATCATTACGGATCTCCAGGGCACTGAAGTGCTTAACACAGGTAGGATTCCTCTCCCAATTACTTTAGAGTTAGATAACCTGCCTATTGGTATGTATATCTGCACAGTGCGGGAAGCTGATGGCAGGATGACGAGTATGAAAGTGGTGAAAGGGGAATGACATTTCAGGTTATTGACAGGTGAGAAGGTATATTAATCTGGACATAGCCACTGCCAATCATCCAAAGGATAAGAACCCTTTGTAAAAGAATAATGCCACCACTCCGTGCGGATGGATTGAAATCCATGTGCTTCCATAGCACTTCTTAAAAGTTGACGGTGTTTTAAAATGTGCTCAGGCAACTCCTGAAAATCACGATGTGCTCTGGGACCAAAGAAATCATAGGGGGTACCCATATCCATTTCCTTGCCTTGAAGATCGGCCAGGGTGAGATCAATAGCGACACCTCTATTATGCATAGAGCCCTCCCATGGTGGAGCCACATAATTCCTGTCGGGGACTTTATCCCATA
>DATHZY010000164.1:0-5106 GCA_035458325.1 Saprospiraceae bacterium
ATTTCAAATGAACGATAAGTGCCCGAACGAAACTGTGGATCCGGAAGTTGGTAAGTAGGCAAATCGCTCAGGAAAACAGGATCATCCAACAATTTACCATATCCGGCCTGGGCAGGATATGGCACATGGACTATCCGCTCCTCACCTTTTTGATCAGTCACGACAGTGAGGTTCATCAAGCGTAATCCATCATCTTCAGCAGGATTGGAAAACAAGTTTCCATGGCCAGTAAAGAGATAAACGGGATTAAACCGGAATACAAGTACCGCTTTTTCGATGAGCTCAAGGGGTGCATCCCTACGGTGTGCAAGCATTTCAGAGATGCCCTGGGCATGATAACCAACCGTCAGGGCAAAGTGTCGTTTTGATCTGACTTTACCCTCTGTCACCAGCTGGTCAAGGCATGTTAAAAACCGCTCTGTTACGCTTGTTATACTCATGGTTGCGGGGTAAATATATGAATTAATTTAATGTATAGACCACTATCCCTAATAATTTTATCCATTATATTATCCTGTCATATTCAGCATCATTTCCTTTCCGGCCAATTCCTGCCGGATATCCTATGTTTCCAGAGGAATAAATGTCCTGAGAAGCCTCTGATTCCAACACCCAGGCTTCTAAAATGATGGGTCAAAATTCATCCGATGTTAAATTGAACTAACTGGCAGATAATTTGTCTAGTCATAGTATACTTTTTTGTATCAGAATGACGAACTTTGTCCCCCTAATCAGATATTGACCATGAGTGACAGTATGCAGACTTTGGAGGTTCACACCCAATCAGAGTATAAATATGGGTGGTCCACGGAACTGGACATGGATACCTTTCCCAAAGGATTGTCTGAAGAAACCGTTCGTGCCATCAGTGCCATCAAGAAAGAACCTGAATGGCTCCTCGAATGGAGACTCCAGGCTTTCAGGCATTGGTTGACCATGAAGGAACCCTCCTGGGCAAATGTGCATTACCCTGCCATTGACTATCAGGATATTATCTACTTCGCAGCCCCAAAGAAAAAACTTGGCTCACTGGATGAGGCAGATCCGGAATTGCTTAAAATGTTCGACAAGCTCGGCGTTCCCCTTGAAGAGCGCAAGGTACTCGCTGGTGTAGCTGTGGATGCCGTAGTGGACAGTGTTTCTGTGACCACCACCTTCAAGAAGGAATTGGCTGAACTGGGTATCGTCTTTTCATCATTTAGTGAAGCCGTAAAGGAACATCCAGAGTTAGTCAGGAAGCACCTAGGAAGTGTTGTACCCGCCAATGATAACTTCTTTGCGGCACTCAATTCTGCCGTTTTCAGCGATGGCTCCTTCTGCTATATTCCGGCTGGCGTTCGATGCCCAATGGAATTGTCAACTTATTTTAGAATTAATGCAGCCAACACCGGCCAGTTTGAACGCACGCTGATTGTAGCCGAAAAAGGAAGCTACGTCAGTTACCTGGAAGGATGTACGGCTCCGGTCAGGGATGAAAATCAACTACACGCTGCTGTGGTCGAAATCATCGCCATGGATGAAGCTTTTGTAAAATATTCAACAGTACAAAACTGGTATCCGGGTGATAAAAACGGAAAAGGCGGCATATACAATTTCGTAACCAAGAGAGGCATCTGTGCCGGGTACAAATCAAAAATCTCGTGGACCCAGGTAGAGACCGGTTCTGCCATCACCTGGAAATATCCGAGCTGTATCCTCAAAGGAGATGAATCGGTGGGTGAATTCTACTCCGTTGCTGTAACAAACAATCGCCAACAAGCTGATACAGGAACTAAAATGATTCACCTGGGGAAAAATACAAAGAGCACAATTATATCAAAAGGTATATCTGCGGGCTACAGTAACAACTCCTATCGTGGACTGGTCAAAATCGGCAAACGCGCTGACGGAGCCCAGAATTTTTCCCAATGTGATTCCTTACTGATGGGTGACAAATGCGGTGCACACACCTTTCCTTACCTGGAGGTGGACAACCCTGGTGCCCGGGTGGAACATGAAGCTACCACCTCAAAGATTGGGGAGGATCAGCTTTTTTATTGCAAACAACGTGGATTGAGCGAAGAAGATGCGATTAATATGATTGTCAACGGATACTGCAAGGAAGTATTTAAGGAACTCCCAATGGAATTCGCGGTGGAAGCTCAAAAGCTCCTGGCCATCAGTCTTGAAGGAAGTGTTGGATAATGAAGAACATTAACAAATAACAAATGATACCATTGATAAAGATTACGGATCTGCATGTCTCAATCGACGGAAAGCCAATCCTGAATGGTTTGAACCTAACCGTCAACAAAGGTGAGGTGCATGCGATCATGGGTCCGAACGGCTCAGGGAAAAGTACCCTTGCCAATGTCCTCGCAGGAAGGGAAGAATATACTATTGAGTCAGGTACCGTGGAATATGAAGGAGAAGACCTGCTTTCCATGGATATTGATAAGCGGGCGTTGGCCGGCATCTTCCTGGCCTTTCAATATCCGGTTGAAATTCCGGGTGTGAGCAATTCAAACTTTCTGAAAAGTATCATCAACGCTAAACGTACTTTCCAGGGGCTTCCTGAATTGAATGCCCTGGAAATGCTGAAGTTTATCCGAGCCAAGCTTAACGCCATTGAAATGGACGAAAGTCTGCTCAAGAGATCACTCAATGATGGATTCAGTGGTGGTGAGAAAAAGCGCAATGAAATCCTTCAAATGACTTTGCTGGAACCCAAACTGGCTATTCTTGATGAGACGGATTCAGGTCTGGATATTGATGCACTCCGTATTGTCGCTGAAGGGGTAAATCAATTACGTTCCCCGGAGCGATCCTTTATCGTGGTGACGCATTACCAACGACTCCTCAATCACATCATTCCGGATTTTGTCCACGTCCTTTCCAATGGAAAAATCCTGGCTACGGGAGACCGGACACTGGCTGAGAAATTGGAAGTGGAAGGATATGACTGGATTAAGGAACCCAATACAGTTTCAGCATTTTAACAGATCATCTTCATGTTAGAGCAGGAAAAGATTATTGAGCATTTGGATACGGTGTTTCGAGATATGGAATCCCGGCTGAACGGACGTGCCGGAAGCCTTATGCATACTTTACATAAAGCCTCCTTTGAAGCCTTACGAAGCACCCATTTCCCGGACCGGAAGCATGAAGACTGGAGATACACGCCGGTGCAAAGGCTCATTTCTCCAAAGTACAAATTGGCGGAGAAGAAGCAACAATACAACATTTCTGAAATCCCAGGGCTTGACGCATTCAAGATCCCTGTGATCAATGGCCATGTCATCCTGGATGGTGTAGACGCTGCCCTTAAGTCTGCAGGAGTCATCATCCGACCACTTCAGGAAGCTATGCAATCTTCCTCCCCTGAAAGCATTTCCTCCAAATGGCTGAACACGGCCATGACAACTTCAAACCAGGCTTTCGAGCTACTCAATTTTGCTTTTCATTCAGGAGGTATCGTCATTGAAATTCCTAAAAACCTCTCGCTTTCCAAACCTATTGAGATACAGTACATCCATGATGATCCTGATATTTCTTTTTCGCACCCATTGTATTTCCTCCATGCGGCCGAAGGAAGTAGTGTCACCATAATTGAACGTTTTGAAAAAAATATTTCTTCTCCTGACCCTTCAGTCAATAGCCTGATCAATGCCCTTGCCTTTATCCATCTGGATAAAAATGCGAGTGTAAAGCATATCCGTTGGCAAGACCTGCCTGCGACTCAAAGTCTCGTATATAAACTTACGGTTGACCAAAACAGAGACAGCCGACTTGAATCCTTTGCATTTGATTTCGGTGGAGAATTGGTCCGCAACAATATTGATATTGAACTGGACGAAAGCAATACCTACACGTCGCTTCAGGCAGGTTACCTCGCAAAACGCAGACAGTCTTTTGATCATCAGACCCGCATCAACCATAAAATGCCCCATTGCGAAAGCCATGAGTTGTATAAAGGCATCATCGATGAACAAGCCTCCGGTGCATTCAATGGCAAAGTCTATGTGCATCCGGACGCCCAGAAAACTAATGCGTATCAACAAAATGATACACTCGTACTCTCCTCCAATGCATTGATGAACAGCAAGCCCCAGCTTGAAATATACGCGGATGATGTCAAGTGTAGTCATGGAGCTACCATAGGGCAACTTGATGAAAAATCCATGTTCTATCTGAAGGCGCGTGGATTAGATCCACAGACCGCGAAGCATATGCTCAAGGCAGCATTTCTTGCAGAGGTGCTCGACAATGCACCTGTTGAGCCCCTGAGAAATTATATCCGTTCAAGAATGTCCCTGGACGCATGACAACTTTGTCCCCCGGTTCGTCCCTGCTGATTCCTGATGTTGCAAACATCAGGAAAGACTTTCCTATTCTCAGCAGAACAATCCATGACAAACCATTGGTCTATCTGGACAATGCAGCTTCAAGTCAGAAACCCGTCCAGGTACTTGATAGCATGGACCACTATTACCGGCATACCCACGCCAATGTACATCGTGGCGTACACACCTTGAGCCAGGAAGCCACAGAATTATTTGAAGCATCCCGGCGTCGTATTGCGGACTTTATTGGCGCTCCGGATGAAGCAGAAGTGATCTTCACCAGAGGGGCCACGGAATCAATAAACCTCGTGGCCTATACCTTCGGACTCTCACAACTCACGGAAGGTGACGAAATCATGCTCTCCGGCATGGAGCATCACAGCAATATTGTTCCATGGCAAATCGTCTGTGCTATGAAGAAAGCCAGCATCAAGGTTATACCGGTTCTGGATGATGGCACATTGGATATGAATTGGTTTGAGCAAAACCTGAATACCAAAACCAAACTGGTCGCTGTAACGCATGTAAGCAATGCGCTCGGCACCATAAATCCTGTGGAGGAAATTATTCGACTGGCACATCAGCAAGGGATACCCGTTATGCTGGATGGTGCACAGGCTACTCCACACATGAGCATCAATGTCAAGACACTTGATGTTGATTTTTACGCATTCTCAAGCCACAAAATGTATGGCCCGACTGGTATGGGCATTCTCTATGGGAAATCCTCCTGGCTTAACATGCTTCCCCCGTGGCATGGTGGAGGGGAGATGATCGCAGAAGT
>DATHZY010000165.1:0-5708 GCA_035458325.1 Saprospiraceae bacterium
GAAGATTGATCTCATCTGTCCGGCCGGATATATATCGATGTTAATGGTATGGAACAAACTGGCAGATGGCCTGGCCCACTCACTTAAAATTTATCAGATACGGCTAGTATTATCTCAATTTTTAAAGTACATTAGTCATCGCTATGCGCGCGTGATATCCTATCAGACTAACCTAAAAAACCTAACATGAGAATTATTTTCCTGCTTCTACTGTGCACCTCCTTCCTGAATGTATTTGGACAGCATTTCCCATCAACCGGCATGCATCCCAGGCATGTAAGCCATATCTCAAAAACCCACCAAGGAATAAATGGATCCACTACACAACGCCAAGGCATAAGTCCTGTCCAATTTCATCAAGCGCCTGAACGATTGAATGCGTTAGGTTCAATGTCCGGCATCCAGGTGATCGACAGCATCTATATATGGGATTGGGATTCAGTAACCCAGGCATGGTTTATCGATTACCGGATCATTGATATCCTCTACTCCTCCGGTCTTTTACCTGAGCAATACATTGCCCAATATTACACCGGCAATTCATGGGAGAACGACTACAGGTATACCCTGGCCTACGATGCCAACAACCAAGTGACCCGGGAGACAGAGGAGGTGTGGACAGGAGATGATTGGGAATTTGAGTATCAAACCTTATTCACCTATGATGAGCACCAGCATCTGACCAGTGAAACGTATCAGTCATGGGCCGGGGACTTTTGGCAAATCAGCGGCCGTCAACTCTTTATGTATGATACCGCACATCACCTGATATCCATCCTATTACAAGACCTGAATGTAGATGTGTATGAAAACACGAGTCAAACATTATATTCCTACGATATGGATGGCAACCGTATATATGAGCTAGGTCAGTACT
This sequence comes from Saprospiraceae bacterium, assembly GCA_035458325.1. Taxonomy (GTDB): domain Bacteria; phylum Bacteroidota; class Bacteroidia; order Chitinophagales; family Saprospiraceae; genus Opimibacter. The sequence continues at coordinate 878 of DATHZY010000165.1, forward strand.
GGTTTGAAAACGAGTGGTTCGATAATTTTCAGGTATTCAACACCTTTGATCATCTGTCCAATCAATTATTTGATCTGGTTCAATACTTTGATGGTATTGACTGGATTAATTACAGCCAATCCGGATTTGAATATGATGCTCAAAACAACCGTATCTACCATCTGCAACAAACCTGGAATGGAGTCGAATGGGAAAATGAAAGGCAATATTATTATACCTATGATGCTGCCCAAAACCCTGCCACAGAACTGGAAGAAAAATGGAATGGAACAGATTGGGATATCAACTCTACTGTATCCTATACACATGACCTGGACAACTTCAGAGTAAGTGAAGTCTATAGCTACTATACCCCTGGAGGCACCCTGGCTAGTTTTGCGGACAGTACGCATTACTATTACCACACCGTAACCGGATTGAAAAATGCAGTTGCTAGCTATCGTCAATTGGTTCTTAATCCTAATCCAACCACTGGCCACTTCACAATTGAAAACGAGGAGGAATTAATTTCAGCTGATGTATACAATCTGACCGGGGTACTTATAGCGCATACAGTGCCATCACCCGACATCAACAAATTAGAAATAGACATCTCAGGACATACGCCGGGGATCTACATTGTCCAGGTTCGGACAGCATCATCCATTTGTTGTGCCAGGGTCATGTTGCATTGATCCCTCTATATCTCTTAACCTAGATCATCGCAAAACTAAATAGTACACGGCGACGCCGAAAACCGCAAAGAGTAGGCATTCACACCAAAACCAACTATAATGACCGATCAAAAACCAATGCCCCGGATGTGGTATGACGACAGCTTTCGGTGAACTCTTAAAATTAAATCTGGCAACGGCGTTCAAGATAAACCCGCTGCTTTTTGTAGTAGCACCCGCTGGTTTAATTTATTTGATTGCAGACTTTCAAAAATTTAAATCATCTGGCCTGCCTGCCAAAGCATAAATTTTATTCCTATGCTGTCTGCATGGCCCTTATGCGTAAATCATTCTAACCTTCGCCTCAGTCTTAGCCATAATCTTTACTTCAGCCTTTCCTTCGCCGGTTGCTGAACTGCGCCGCACTGAGCGGGAGAACAAGGAAATGGGTCAGGCAGTCGAAGTGTAGCACAATGCTATGCGCCGCAAGTCGAAGCATAGCCATCGCCTTCGCCTAAGCCTTAGCCTCCGCCTTCGCCTTCATCTTCCGCGGCTTAAACACCGAACTCAATCTGAGTTTGAGTACCCCGACAATAGCTTCTTTAATGATGCCGCTGTGCATCTTGCTGACCCCAAATTCACGCTCGACAAACTGGATAGGAACTTCCTTTAGCGTAAATCCTGCCTTATAGGCGAGGTATTTCATGCCGATCTGAAAAGCATAGCCGACAAACCGGATTTTATCAAGGTCTAAGGTTTCCAGGACAGGTCGTGCATAGCAGATAAACCCTGCGGTAGGGTCCATCACCGGCATGCCTGTGATAATCCTGGTGTACAAGGAAGCACCTTTGGATAAGATCAACCGGTCTTTAGGCCAATTGACTACTCCACCCCCTGGCACATATCTCGAACCGATAGCCACATCTGCCCCGCCTTCCGCACATGCCTGGTACAACCTGAGCAGGTCAACCGGTGGATGGGAAAAATCCGCATCCATTTCAAAAAAGTATTGGTAATCACGCTCCAGCCCCCACTTGAATCCATAGATATAAGCCGTACCCAACCCAAGCTTCTTTTCGCGTTCGATCAGGAATATAAACGGTCCGTAGTCGTCCTGCTTTTCCCTGACGATGTCCGCCGTACCATCCGGGGAGCCGTCATCTATGATCAGGATATGGAACTGGCCTTCTAATGCCATCACGGCATCAATCATGCGACCTATGTTCTCCCTTTCTTTGTAGGTGGGTATGATAACCAGCTTATCCGACAAAATGTGTGATTTGAGTAGCAAATATAGGTGATTTCCGCTCACGCTCTTTCCATCTCACGTTCTCACGTTCTCACATTCTCACGCCCTCACCATCTCCAACACCGTAGCCACTATCTCCGCTGCATTGGGCTTGGAAAAATAGTCTCCATCCGATCCATACGCCGGACGATGGGCCTTCGCCGTGAGACACCGAGGTTTCTGATCCAGGTAGTAATATCCATCCTGTTCATCCAGTACCTTTTGCATCATATAAGCAGAACCACCTCCTGGAACATCTTCATCCAGGAAGAGAATCGTATTCGTCTTGCGTAATGAATTTCCAATGACATGTTCAAGGTCAAATGGCAACAAGGTCTGGACATCAATCAATTCGACAGACACACCATGCTCCTCCAGCATATGTATAGCGTCCTGGGCAATACGCACACAGGAACCATACGTGACTAAGGTGATGTCATTTCCTTCCTGGAGTATTTCAGGCCTGCCCAGAGGCACCGTAAATTCATCAAGATTATCTGGGCATTTTTCCTTCAGTCGATATCCGTTGAGGCATTCTATGACCAGTCCGGGTTCATTGCCCTGAAGCAATGTATTGTACATGCCCGCAGCTTGTACCATGTTACGCGGAACACAAACATGCATTCCCCGCAATGAATTGATGATCATACCCATCGGCGAACCGGCATGCCAGATACCTTCCAGGCGATGCCCCCGGGTACGGATGATAGCAGGTGCTGTCTGCATTCCATTCGTCCGATACCTTAATGAAGCCAGATCATCTGACAGCGGTGTCAGTCCATAAATAAGGTAATCCAGATATTGAATCTCCGCGATAGGCCTTAAGCCCCGGAGTGAAAGACCGATTGCCTGGCCCATGATTGTCCATTCCCGTATACCTGTGTCAAAGACCCGGTCCTTGCCATATTTTTCCTGCAAGCCGGCGAAGCCCTGGTTGACATCACCTATATGGCCGACATCCTCTCCAAATGCTACAACACGTTCATCGCGTGCAAACAACCTATCGAAAAAACGATTGAGCACCTGATAACCTGTAAGGGTCTCCGATGATTCATTAAATTGGGGAGCTATCACCGGCACTTGCAGGCAACTACCAGGCCCTTCAGCATACAGGTGGGTGTTGAAATCAAGTCTTCCCTGTTCATGCCACTCTTTAATCAGCGAATCCAACGTACTGTCTTCAAAATCAAATTTACCGGCAAGCGTATTCTTCAGCCTCGAAGCCATCGCCAGGACTTCAGAAAACAAGACTTCATGCGGGCTATTCAATTCACTGATCAGATGCGCCATGGCATCATGATTTTTTATTTCTTCAGGCAGTTGTTGAAATACATCCGCCACCATTTGCTTCTTCACCCTGACAGGACCTATGAAAGATTCCCATGCTTTTTGCTTGCATGCACGTGTATAGGTAATGGCATGTTGTCTCAGTTCATCGAGTTCCGGACGGGTGGCTATGCCTGCTTCGATCATCCAGTCTGCCATCTTGATGATGCAGTCTGTTTCTATTTCCCACTTGAGTCGTTCCGGCGTCTTATACCGCTCATGACTACCTGACGTGGAGTGCCCTGTTGGTTGTGTTACTTCCTGGATATGAAATACAGCAGGAAGATGGTTCTTACGTACTTTCTGGATACCTCTTTCATACATTTCGCACAAGCCGGGATAATCCCAGGCTTTGCAGGTATAGAGGTAGATGCCCTCACCATTTTCATCAATATGGAATCCTTCCAGTAATCGCGAAATACTCTGCTTGGTGGTCTGCAATGCCGTAGGGACAGAAATACCATATCCATCATCCCATACCGAAACAGCCATGGGGGCTTTAATGACAGCAGCCGCATTGATTGCTTCCCAGAATACACCCTCTGATGTGCTTGCATCACCGATGGTGACGAAACATACTTCATTTCCATCCTGGCTCATCTGCATCTGCTTACCCAGTTCCGCATGCTTGCGATACCAGGTTGAAGCCTGCGCGATACCAACTGCCCTCGCCATCTGGCCTCCTGTAGAGGAGATATCTGCAGATATATTGTACCGGTCATCCTGGGACAACCACTTGCCTTGCTTATCAATGAGTGGTGTTGCAAAATGGCAATTCATCTGCCGCCCACCGGAGAAAGGATCATTGGCGGGATCAGCATATAATTGAGCAAAAAAATCTTCAACGGTAGAAACGCCGGTGGCAAACATCCAGGTTTGGTCACGGTAATATCCCGATCTCCAGTCTCCTTTGTTGAAAAATCTGGCAAGTGCGACTTGAGGCACTTCCTTGCCATCACCGAGGATACCAAACTTGGCTTTGCCGCTGAGTACTTCCTTACGTCCCAGGATACTGGCTTCCCTGCTCACGCAGCAAATCCAGAAGTCTGAAAGGACCTCACGGACAAATTCATTTTCGTCGTGGTGGATATTCTGGGACTTGAGCTGTTCTGCAGCGATTTCTCTGAGCATAGGACTGGTTGGTTGTTGGGCCAAAAAGCCCGATGTGTTGCCTGGTAATCGTAGCTCAAAGATAGATTATTGGGGTGAAAGGGGATAAATAATAGGCAAAGGAGGAGGCTAGGGAGAAGGAAGTGGCGGAGGCAATGAGGTGAAAAAGGCTGAGGCGAAGGCGGAGACGAAGGTAGAGGCGAAGGTCCGAGACGATGGGAATCAGAGAGACAACCCAACTAATTGATAAATTTATATAATGTGTAATTTGTTGATAAATAATTAAATACTAACAAATCAATGAGAATTTTAGCAGCATTTTCCAGACGCTCAAGGTATTTAGACAATACGTAATCAACAGTAAAACTACCCTTCAACCTCAGCCTTAACCTCCTCGTCCTCCTCAGCCTCCGCCTTAGCCTGAGCCTCCTCCTTATCCTTTAATTTTACTTTA
>DATHZY010000166.1:0-8537 GCA_035458325.1 Saprospiraceae bacterium
TGTACTCACCATATATACCGTGAAGACACCAACGATGGTGAGGAAATAATTGGGCCGAAATACAGACAAGACGATGGCAGAGGATCCGGCCAGGATCATCGCATACGTAAACACTAAGCCTATTCGCTTATGGAGCAGATCCCCTTTTCTACGAATCAGATTAATCGTGCCGGCGATCAGGCCTGTGGCGCCGTTGACGATATGCACAATCAGCAGGAAGGTGAAGAGTGAATCCATGGTTGGGTTTTCTGTGGGTACTAAAATGAGAAAATTATTTTGAAACGCGTATAAGACGAAGGCTGAGGCGAAGTAGGGAGCAAAGGATGAAAGGAGCAAGGGGGCAAGGGGGGACTCTTAATTAAAATGGATGGCGCAGCCATTCATAAGGCAAAATGTTAAGCTTGAGTTTACTTAAGCTTTCGTGTACGCAAGTTTAAACTTGCGGTCGCACGAGCGTAAGTGAACTAACGCTCAACTTTAGTTTTCTACCTGTAGCCAGGAGGCTACACTCACAATCCCGAATTAGCAAGTGTTTCTAATGATTATACCGTCGGCAACCAGAGGCTACCAACAACGTTTGTTTTTTTATAAAAAAAGACAAAACGAAGGCTGTAAACTACTCAGTGCCCTTCAGTATATCCTGTATCCTTATCTGCCCACTCAGGAGTGTTTCAAAAACCTTCCATCGCGTTTGAGGATCTGTTCCTCCCTTTTGTTCGATATAGGTTTTGACGAGGTCCATACCGTGGTTGTAGTTGATCACATAACTCCGCTGGCCTCGAATGAAACTAATTCCCTTGACTGCGGACTCCTCATTGTACAATCCATACTCCTGCAGCCATCGCATGGCTTCCTCCTCGGTCATCGAACCGCTGAGCAAGCCCCGGCCTACATCGTTACGGACATAATTGAGTTTGCCTTTAGTCGCCAGTGCTGTGAAATAAAGGGTGATGCCTGTCGTGTCGAGACCGGCGAGGGGCAACAACACGTCTTTGGCAAACGTGATCTTATCATTACCCGGGAACACCACATCGATTCCATAATTCGCACTCCCTTCTGCAATCAGTGACTGCGGGCTATACAGCGGATAAACAGAAATTTCTACAAGCCCTTTATCACGGTAAAGGTTTTTCTCCAACAGCATATTGTAAACATGATGGCCGGGATAACTTTCATGGCTACCTACATCTATCGCGCGATCAATAAAAATATTGATGTCCGTATTGATCTGAATGACACTCTGATAATTGCCTTTATACCAGTTGTACCCACTCCAGGATTTGTTGGTGACAAATTCCAGCTTGAAATCTTCATTTTCAGGAAGCGTGTAATGTTGCAGTGTCCGTTTACGACACTCCGCAATAGCCGCCCTGAAGACCGTATCCAGTTTGTCCTTAGGGATGATGAAACGATTTGCTAAAGACTGGAAACGCTCCGGTACGGTGCCCTTGCCGGGCAGCAGGCTGTCCAGCTGGCCGACCAGCAACTGATAATAATGTTCATTGAAAACAGGTGCGGTGGTGCCAAACAAATCTTTCGATTCATCATCAAACAATCCATACTCACCAGAGAAAATATGTATGCGTCTTTCAAAGGAAAGCAACTGATCAGCAATCCATGCTGCACGATGACCTTCGGCACCAGCACTGTCTGCGCCGGCTATCTGATCACATTCAGCCTTGAGCAACTTCACTGCATTGAGCAGGCTGTCTTTAGGAAAAACGGATAAAGGAGGAGTTGTTGGCTTAAGTGAATCAGGACCATAATACGCATCGACAAATGGCTCGTCATACTGGCCTATGACCAATGCAAGACGAACATATTGTTTGGCCAGGTCGTTGATACCTGAGGTTTCAACACTAACTTCTTTAGGCTTACAACTCACCAACATGGTAAGTGCAAGCAAACTGATGATCCAATTATTCATTTGGGAGAGGTATTTAGTACAAGTGGGGATAAGATACACTTATTATTACTTTTCCAGCCGTTGCAGGAGCGTCGTGTTGAGCAGAATCAAGCTATTTGCACCTGCAATGACTAAACGCTACTATCCTGCGTGGGATTCATAAATCGTTGCAAGGTAGGCATCTCTATTCCCTCGTGCTCAAAGGAGACCTTGATCCGCTTCCGCAATTCACCGGTGACCTCCCATTGCTTGAGGGGAACGGTTTCACCCAGGATCTTCAGGACGACCCCTGACTCGAGGAAATCTTCCACTCTGAGAAACTGTGGTGGCTTGATGATGAATTCTTTCCAAACCGGATCAGCCGCGAGGTCCATGCCGGTCTTATTGATGACTTCAATGGCTTTCTCCAGGTGTGTCTGATACGCCACCCTTACATTGAGATTGATGCGCGCAAAGTCCATCGACAGATTAGCTACCCGCTTGATATCGCCATGTGGTACGAAGTGCACAGTCCCGTCCAGGTCTCTTAAGGTAGTCATGCGCAAACTGATATTCTCCACCACTCCACTCGTCTGATCCAGACTCACCGCATCGCCGATGCGATACTGGTTTTCGATGATCATAAAAAAACCGGTAAAGAAATCACGGATGAGATATTGGCCACCAAAGCCCACTGCCAGGCCGAGGATACCCGCACCGGCCAGTAACGGGCCGACAGAAAGTCCTATTTCATTTAAGATCAGCATGATGACGATCAGGAGAAGCAACACCCGTAAGCTCCAGGTAAATATCTGTATCAGGGTTTCTTCCCGCTTGAGCTCCGCAATTGCTGATCGATGATAGTCGGCCGTGACCGACACTTTCACAATCTTTATAATCGTCCTTCTGGCAACATAATAAATAACATAAGCCGCGGCGATGATAAATAATATCCTGAGTCCATGCGTCAATATCCAGGGCAACAGCTTGCCGCTCCATTCATACCAGTACCTTGCGATATTATACTTCGTGTCCATGATTTGTTACGGTATTATGCCTATGTATGCAAAAATATACAATCCATGGCATGGAATGCTGTCCCTCTGGAAAAGGAGATGGTTATGTATTTATTATTCCTTCCGGCCAGCATTCTTAAAGACCAGAGTCACGCCGGCATGATTGGACAGAATCAGTTTTTCATCTTCAAGCAAATACTGTGTAGAAAATTGCAGTGCTTGTGTGAACTGCTCTTCTCTCGCGATGTTCGCACACTTCCGTTTTGTCAGAATCAAATCTGTAAAGCGGAGCAAGCTGCGCTCCGAAAAAATCCTGCCGCGAATCGTATTACAGCCGCTGTTGCCTTCAAAAGAATTGCCTCTGGCGTATAGATCCAGGTGAGGCAATGTATCATTAAACTGGCTGGCGGTGACGGTATCTGCACCGATCGCGTAGAGCACCCATGTAGCTTCAAGTCCGGGATCTGTCACATACTTACCACAACCATTGAAGCTGGTTGCAACACTATCTGTTGTATGTTGTATGGATACCTTGACAGAATATGGAAACTGCTCCCCGGTCTTTTCATTCATACACAGCATCTTGTAGAGTTCAATCTCCATGGTTCCTTCTTCGGTCTGGAGCGTATACTTCTTTACATTGCTGTCCATTGCCTTCACAGGTTCGGCATGCGGAGAATTAAATACGCCAAAACCCGGAACCTGTGATTTAAAAGCGATCAGATGCGGAGAAAGGGTAACCGACCATACAGGATCGATACTACTTGCTTTAAAATAGATAGTTGACTCCGGAGACTTCTCCATTTGCTTTCCAGCCATAAACTCCGTCGGGGCCTGACCAGTGATCACCCCATGACCGAGAAGACAACAAACGAAGACCAACAACTTTGAATTAAACTTCATACACGCAGCTTTTAAGGCATCAACAGGCGCAAAGTTAACAACTCATGCGTGCCAATCGATGAACCTCAAGAAATATTGAGGCAACCCAACGAAAAAGCGAGGTGCCACAATATTTACATCGCCCAGGAAACCCAGCCCATCTACAAGCGGACAAACCTGAGCAAGGCAGTGTCAGCCCTCATTAGTTCCAGTGTATTGGAGTCAACCAGACTGAAGTTTGAAACGTTCTTCATCGCATTGATGAAAGTAGGTTCGCCGATACCATTGCAAGCCTTTTCAGTGGCAACCAGGTTGATAAATTCAATATGGTTACTATCAATTGAAATAGCGCTTGTAAATGCATTGCATCCGGTAGAACCCATCACCTCCATCACCGGTAGATTAAAAGCCAGATTTGGCTTCTCACCCGGATAGAGGGCGTCGAAGGAAAGTTTTTTACCGGTCACGGATCTCAGCTCCCATCGGCCATTCAATGCTGAACTTTTGCTCTCTATCGGCTCCGGCTCTGGTGGCAATCCCTTAAATTTTGCCAGGAGGTCTTTACCCTGGAAGAGGGACAATTCGTCAATGGCAATACTCCATGCATCAGCCCTGGAAAAAACATCAAGGAATTCCTGTTCAACATTATCACCAACGCAGGCCATCTTTGTTGAATTCAATTCCGAAAATTTTACAAAATTCAGGTTACTGAGATCGACAGTTCCTCCGAATTGGTTGCATCCAGTGTAACCTGCTACTTTATCCTCATCCCCCTGGATAAACTGTATGTATGGAGGCTTGGTCATTACGATAGGTTGTCCGGCAAGTTCAGTGAGGTTCCACTGATTCTTGTAGAGGATCTCTGAAGATCCGGAAAGTGCCTCTGCAGTTTTTTGTGCCCGTTGACAGGCAGGCAATAAAAGAACAGCCAGCAGGCTGATGAGCATTACATTGATCGTTTTCATAGCGTATTGATTTAAATAATTTGATTGCCTGGATGAGCGTGATGAAAACAAATTGAATGATGAACAGTGCGGCCGTTATAACAACATGCCACCCTGGACTCTCTTTCAGTGGATATCTCCATTTATCTGGAAAAATACCTACAACTTGCTTCCTTTAGTGTCTGGCATGCTCCATCCAAAAATATGCGGCAATGTATTCATGTCTGTTACATCAAACTGAACAAAGGTTGATTGGATAATTTTATTCCAAACAAGCGCTATGCAAAGGGTTTGCTAAAACACAGGTTTGATGTGTAACTATCAGGTAGTATTCAGCGCATTGTCAAGATACAACGCTCCCTGCCTTGTTTTGTTCATGATTCTATGATCGTGTTGTTCAACCCTGAATAGATTCCCTTCAATGAAAGCCCATCCGTGAGGAGTTATCCACAATTGTGGATAAAAAAATTCAAATTTTCTATTCGCTAATATTGACGGCAAAAGACCCTATTTCACCCTTTTACTGTGAGACGGTTACCCCTCCCCAGCTCAACCAAATTCAGGGTAGAACCTGATACTGTTCTGTAAGACAACTCATTAAAGTGTATGAACGAAAATGAAAATCCAGCGCACCGGCAGAAAATTGAACCTGGAGTAAAATTTTAACATCGGCAAGTGATTATAGATAATTCTAATATGTACATTTGCTGAAACCTGAGATCGGTTTAAATTTCATTCAGATTATGTCTCCATCGAACTTACCAATGGACAAGGGGAAGGAATTCCTGTCCCAGCTCAAGCTTTACAGCGATTACCTCAAATGGGACCCGATCATGGGCCGATACGAATCGTGGGAAGAAGCGTGTGATAAAGTATTAAATACCCACCGGATGCGTTATGGCAGCGTCGTGGAACCTCTCCTCGAAGAAATAGCCGAATCGTATTACCATAAAGAATTCCTGGCCTCCCAGCGCAACCTTCAATTCAGGGAAGAGCAAATCATACGCAACAACGCAAAAATCTACAATTGCTGTACGACCTATGCGTATGCGCCTGATGTCTTCAACAAAGGTTTTTTCGTGTTGCTTTCCGGCACAGGCTTAGGCGTTTCGTTGAAAAATAAATTTGTCAGCCAACTCCCGCCACTCTACAAGCGAAGCAATAAAGTCAAATCATATACGATACCTGATTCGATTGAAGGTTGGTCAGAAGCGATCAAGGTGCTGATCAGTTCATACTGCCATCATCCATCGTTGCACAACGAATATTTCAGGAACCAGATTAAATTTGACTATTCTGAAATAAGGCCAAAAGGTGCACCGATCTCCGGCGGCTTTAAGGCTCCTGGTCCGGATGGCTTAAAACAGTCGATCGAACGCATAGAAGCCTTGCTGGATCAATACATTGATGGTGCGGAGAGTGCACCTTTCAAATCCATCATTGCCTATGATGTCTTCATGCACATCTCTGACGCTGTCCTTTCCGGTGGCGTAAGAAGGAGTGCCATGAATATCATTATGGATCAGGATGATGAAGAATTGCTCCGCGCGAAGACCGGCCACTGGCGCCAGACACATCCATGGAGGGCACGGAGTAATAATTCTGTTGGATTATTGCGTCACACCTTCAGCTATGAGACCTTTAACGAACTCGTTTCGCTCAATGAAGGGGACAATGACCTGGGCTTTGTCTTCATGTCACATGAAGATGAAATGTTTAATCCTTGCTTTGAGATTGGATTCAATTTCTACGCACAGATTAAGAATAAACAGGAAGCTGCCTTTCAATTCTGCAACCTCAATGAACTGAATGCATCTGCCTGTGTCAACAAGCACGGCAAATTCAGCGAAGAAAAATTCTATGACCTCTGCCGGAAGTCCGCTATACTCGGCACCCTGCAGGCGGGCTATACTGATTTTCCTTATCTCGGAAAACAAACAGAAGAAATCGTCGCCGGTGAAGCGCTGATAGGCATCTCGATTACAGGCTGGATGACCCGTCCTGAATTATTTGATGAAGCGATCCTCCGCAAAGGAGCTGAGATCGTCAAGAAAACCAACAGGGAAGTTGCCGCGCTGATTGGCATCAATCCTGCAGCACGAACTACCACCGTCAAGCCTTCCGGCAATGCTTCCGTCATCTTGAAGACCGCATCAGGCATCCATCCGGAGCACAGCAAACGTTACTTCCGGATCATGCAGCTCAACAAGGAAAGTGAGACTGCCAAATATCTCATGGAACACTATCCGGAGATGCTGGAAGAATCCCTCTGGTCCAATACCCAATCAGACTGGGTGGTCTATGTGCCCTGCGAAAACCATGATAACGTCATCATCAAGGATGACATGCATGGTATCAAACATCTCCGGCTTATCGAGCTGGTACAAAACGCCTGGGTGAAGCAAGGCAAGAACGAAGAGCTCTGCTACAACAAACTGACCAATCACAATGTGAGCAATACCGTCATCATCGATGACAAGAAAGAAGTAGTCGATTACATCTTCGAGCACCAGGACAATTTCACCGCAGTCTCCTTCATCTCTCAGTATGGAGATAAAGACTATGCGCAGGCACCTTTTACCTCTGTACTCAATACAGAGGAAATCGTACACAAGTACGGTGATGCCTCCATCTTCATGTCCGGCCTGATCGTTGACGGATTACATTATTTCAACAACGACCTTTGGAGCGCAGTTAAGTTGGTACAGGATCCTAAACTTCCTGTCACCGGCACACGATCAGAAGTGCTGCTGAAAAAAGACTGGTTGAGGCGTGTCAAGCAATTCAGCCACAACTATTTCCACGGCGACCTGACCAATACGATCTATTGTATGAAGGATGTTCACCTCTGGCACAAGTGGGTCAAGATCAAGCGTGACTTCCGTCTCGTTGATTTTGTCACTTTGCTCAAGGCGCCTGAATATCAGGATGTGAGTGCGACGGCTGCGATTGCATGTGCCGGAGGGGTGTGTGAGATATAGATTTCGTTGCGCACGAGGCGAAGGAATTCGTGTTACTTTTTTCATTGCTAAAAAAGTAACCATGGTTCGACCTGCACGCGCGCAACCATGTGCTACAGCTCACCAACCAATGCTAGTCGCTCAAAAAACTCACTTTCGTATGCGTTCTATGGCGTGGCGTTCCTATTTGCTTGCTCGCTTAATCGTATTTCAAGTATTGTTTCTTGTTCATGATTTGACAACATGAGACTTGTCATTGCATGAAACAATTCTGTCGTGCTGCTCGGACAGTTTTGAGCGACAGATTAGTGCCTATTCGAAGTGATTTTTTAATTATTTAAATGTAAGCAAGTCCCCTTTCAGGGGATTTAGGGGTCCACGGGTATTCGTGCTGCTCGGACAGTTTTGAGCGACAGGTTGGTGCATATACGAAATGATTTCTTGTGGATTCACTTTTTGAAAACAAGTCCCCTGGTTGCTGAGCTGTAGCACACGGTTGGTGAGCTTTAACCCAAGGATGAGCAAGGCAGGTCGAACCATGGGTGAGCGTGAGCACTTCGAAGCATAGGGGATTTAGGGGTCAACATGGTAATGTCATGCAAGCTGTTTTCAACGGCCGGTAATTACTACGCTGAAACCATTAAGGGTTTTTGAGGATTTTAAAATGCATACAACCGATCACTCAATAAAAACGACCGAATGTTAAATTATGCATTTTGCCGTTTCAACTTTTTTGTTAACTTCAATCGCAGATTATAACCCCATCATTTCGCGGCTCCCCCATTATAGTTTGATTTGTCACTATTAAACTAACCGCATATGAAAACCAAATTTCAATTATTCATGCTAT
>DATHZY010000167.1:0-2198 GCA_035458325.1 Saprospiraceae bacterium
CCAACGGCATGTATTATCATAATGGCTCTCACTCTCTCACTTTCTCACGCTCTCACTCTCTCACTCTAGTGCGTGCCCAAAGAAACCATCTCCTTTTCCACCGCATCATGCAGGTAATACCCCATCTCCAACACCTGCGCAGCCGTAGCCGGGCCTTCGTGACGTTTCATGATTTTTCCTTTGCTATCGACAAACAACAGCGTAGGAAACGAAGTGACACCGTACCGGTCAGCTAATGCTGCATCGGGAGATGTATCTCCAGCATTGACTTTATAATTGATGAAGTGATTGTTGAAGTAAGATGCGAGTTCATCCTGTGTGTAAACATACTGATCCATGCGCTTGCAGGATTCAATCCATGGGGCGTAGAAGTACAGGAACACCGGCTTTTTCATCAGGTCTGCAAATTCAAGTAAGTGACCGAGACTGGCACAGTCTGCAAACTGTACATCCTGCGAACAGGAAGCCGGTCTCACCATCACCTTAGTGTAAGGCTTTGGAGAACAACAGAGGAAAGCGCACAGGGTTACACCTGCCATGAAGGATTTTGAAGATGGGATCATATGTATTTGTCAGATAGTAAGCGTTACTATCCTGTTGCAAATCATATGCCAAAAAATAATAATATGATTTCTAGGGGGTACGGAGCAGATCCACCAGGCTTTCAGGATCCAGCAAGGCTCCCATGGCTATAAAGTGTGGATTGAGCAGGTCAGGTTTGTTATACACCAGTGGCTGCAGGTTGTCAAATTGCAACAAGCTTCCTCCCGCTTCTTCGAGGATGCATTGCGCCGCCGCCGTATCCCATTCCATCGTAGGCGCCAGGCGTGGATAAAAATTTGCTTTCCCTTCTGCAATCAGCAGAAACTTCAGCGAACTACCGGTAGAAACAATCACAGGCTCCCTGAGACCAGAGATGATCTTATCGGTCATGCTGTCCCGATGACTTCTCGAAGCGACGACATTTAGTCCAGAATCATTGAGCCTGAAGGGTTGAGCGCGCAATTCCGTTTTGACACCATCACGGTCGATCCGATAGGCACCACCTCCATACTCAGCCACATAGGCCATGCCTGTGCATGGTACAAATACATATCCACCTACCGGATGATGCCCTTCGAGGTATGCGATGTTGATCGTAAACTCACCGTTTCGCTTGATAAACTCCCTCGTGCCATCAAGCGGGTCCACAAGGAAGAAGTTGGTGTAATGGGCTCTTTCTGCATAGAGCGCTTGCTTTGTTTCTTCAGAGATCACAGGGATGCCCGGAAACAGATCAGCTAATGCCTCACAGATGATTTGATTGGCCCGCTTGTCAGCCTCGGTCAGCGGACTGGAGTCGCCTTTCAGTTCAGTATTGAAACTGGCCTCATCCGCATAGATGTCAAGGATGGCCTTGCTGGCCTCCTGTAGTATAGGTAGAATAGATTCTTTCATCGCCTCTGATCGTAGTCACAAGGTGTGAATTTTTCGGGAAACAGGCCTTCAAATCTCGAGGCATGATCGTGTTTGCACAATCTGCATATCTTTGAAAAATGCGATTAACCACCTGGAGGACTCATACAACCCATTTATGCCTGATGCACCTTGTGAGGGCATTATTGCTTGTGTGGTTTTTTGTCCTTGATGCCCCCGTGGTGATTGCTCAACGTCCACAGTACAGGATCCACGCTACGCTGGATACAGCTGTTCATATGGTATCCGGGAAGATCGATATTACCTATACAAATCATGGCGGTATTGCATTAGATAAGCTAGGTATTCATCTTTGGCCAAATGCCTACAGCAGGAAGGAATCAGCATTAGCCAAACAAATGGTGAATCAGCGAAATTTTGAGCTGCAGAAAGCCAGACCGGATGATATGGGTGGGCTCACAGGATTAAGGTTTACCGTGGCAGACCAACCGATCGAGTTGAAGACGGACCCGGGCTTTATTGACATCGCCTGGCTCCTGTTAGACAGTCCGTTGCAACCCGGTGACTCCATCCGGATATCCTCACCGTTTCAGTTGAAAATCCCACAATCCTTTTCCCGGATGGGACACGCCGGCAATAGCTACCAACTCACACAGTGGTACCCACACATCGGAGTGTTTGATCAGGATGGCTGGCATATGATGTCCTATCTCGATCAGGGTGAGTTTTTTAATGACTTTGCAGACTACAATGTGCATGTAGAAGTGCCAACTGGATATACA
>DATHZY010000168.1:0-4365 GCA_035458325.1 Saprospiraceae bacterium
GGTACTACGGGTGCCCCAAAGGCTATCACCCATTCGCATGGTGGATGTCTGCTGGAGCATCTCAAGTATCTGGCCTTTCATAATGATGTGCATCCGGGAGAAAGATTTTTCTGGTACACGACCACCGGATGGATGATGTGGAATTTCCTTCATGGATCGATGATGCTGGGCGCGACCATTGTTTTATATGATGGTAGTCCGGGGTATCCGGATCTTGATCGGTTGTGGGCATTGTCCGCTGAAAAGGGCATTCAGCATTTTGGTACGAGTGCACCTTATCTGGTGGCCTGTATGAAAGAGGGCATGCATCCCGGCAAGCTGCATGATCTGACGTCCTTGCGAAGCATTGGGTCTACCGGTTCACCACTACCTCCGGAAGCGTTTCAATGGGTCTATGACACTATACATCCTCGTGTATGGTTATGCTCGATGAGTGGTGGTACAGATGTATGCACCGCGTTTGTCGGGGGAGTCATTGAAAAGCCGGTGATTAAAGGGGAGATCCAGGCACGAGGCCTGGGATGTGCATTGTATGCGTTTGATGACAACAGGCAACCAATAGTAGACTCGCTTGGAGAAATGGTCATCACGAAGCCAATGCCATCGATGCCGGTCTTCTTTTGGAATGACCCCGGTAAAAAGAAATATCGTTCTAGTTATTTTGAAGATATTCCGGGCGTATGGCGCCATGGGGACTGGGTCAGGATTACAGATGATGGCGGTATTGTTATTTATGGACGTTCAGATGCCACACTTAACCGTCAGGGTGTGCGAATTGGTACTGCTGAGATCTACAGAGTGCTCAATGACATTCCTGAAATTGAAGATGGTTTGATTGTCAATCTGGAACTGGAAGGTGGCAGGCATTATATGCCGCTTTTTGTAAAACTCAGAAATGGAATAGTGCTGGATAAGGCTCTTATTTCGGTCGTTGCTAAGGCATTGAAATTAAAATGTTCTCCAAGACATGTCCCTGATGAAGTTATCCAGGTCACGGATATACCTTATACCATCAGTGGGAAGAAAATGGAAGCACCTGTGAAAAAGATATTGATGGGCATGGAGGCGGAAAGCGCGCTCAACAAGGATGCAATGCGAAATCCGGAATCCCTTCAGTTTTTCAAATTGTTTAAAGTGCCTAAGGATGAAAGTTAGCAGAACCTTTCATTCCTAAGAACTGCGATCATGTCTTATGATGAAAAAGATTGTTTCTCTCTGGTTTGGTATATGGGTGATTGGTCCTGTTGCAGCTCAAACGTTTAGTGTAGGTCACCGCCAGTTGACATTCATTGATGCGGAACGTAATGACAGACCTATCCTGACAGAGCTCTATTATCCCGCTGCAACACCAGGGGATAATGTGCCGGTATCAGACGTGGGAGGTGAAACTTATCCTGTGGTGGCATTCGGACATGGGTTTGTGATGGAATGGAGTGCCTATGCAAATTTTTGGAATGCATTGGTGCCTAAAGGATACATTATTGCTTTTCCGAGGACAGAGACAGGCATCAGTCCGGATCACCTGGCTTTTGCAAGGGACCTCGCTTATGTCATTCACGCTGTTCAAGAGGAAGGTAGAACGATGGGGTCACCGTTTTTTGGAAGGGTGGACTCTACATCATGTGTGATGGGACATTCCATGGGAGGTGGGTCGAGCTTCCTGGCAGTCGAGTTTAATGAAGATATTACCGCGGTCGCTAATTTTGCTGCAGCGGAAACGAACCCATCTGCAATAGAGGTGTGTCCAACCATAAAGATCCCAGCACTCGTTTTTGCGGGTGAAAATGATTGTATCACACCACCTGAGACAAATCAGAGTTTGATGTATACTTCTCTTGCCTCTGACTGTAAAACGCTGGTTCAGATTAGTGGTGCGAGCCATTGCCAGTTTGCAGAGCAGAATGTGTTTTGTTCATTTGGAGAACTGACCTGCTCTCCAGCTCCAGAGATTTCAAGGACAGCACAGCATCGTTACGTAGATACATTACTGGTTCCCTGGCTGGCTTATCATTTGAAAGGTAGCTGTCAGGCTTCAGTTGATTTCCAGCATATATTGACAACTTCCAATGAGTGGACCGCTCTTCAGGATTGTAACCCATGTATACCGCTGAGCACAACTGTGTTAGTGAAGGAACCATCATTTCAGGTGTATCCTATGCCCTCCTCAGGGGATTTCTACCTCGAAGGTCCATCAGGGTTGCAACCCAGGATGATTTGTATCTATAATGTTTATGGAGTTCCGGTTGATCAACAGAAACTTGAAAGCACAAAGAATGGCCTTTGGGAAATCAACACCCGATTACATCCCGGTGTTTATTCAATCGTTGTCAGTTATGCTGAACTAATTGAAACATTGAAATTGATTATCCAATAAGACGCAAGGGTTTCAAATTAAGACTACCCCTGCATTCTTCCCCTGATAATGGCACCCCAATAAAGTCTCGGCAGTATCTGGCGTTTCAGGAAGTACATGCTCCACCGTTCTTTGCTTTGATCAAATGGAAAGGTTTCCATTGGTTCATTGTTATAGTCGAATTCAGCAAGCATGAGTTTGCCGTAGGCGGTAACAATAGGGCAGGAGGTATATCCGGTATATATTTTCTTTAATGGCTTATGATCCATTACAGCGAGCAGGTTAGCCACCATTGTTGGTGTTTGTTTACGGATGGCTGCCCCAGTTTTCGAAGTAGGCAGGCTGGAAGCGTCACCAAGTGAAAATACATTCGGGTACCTGACATGTTGTAAAGTGCCTTTATCGACATCCACCCAACCAGCAGCGTTGGCCAATGGGCTGTCTTTGATAAAGTCCGGAGGACCCTGAGGTGGGGTAATATGCAGGATGTCAAAGTCAACCCAGGTTTCAACTCCTTTGTTATGTTCACCGAGGCCTAAAAATTTTGCCTTCTTGTTCGGGCCATCTACCTCCACCAGGTCCTGGAAGAAATTCGTCTTGATATTATAACGGGCGATGACCTTCAGCAGCGTCTTTTCATATTTAGGCACACCAAATATTTTAGTCCCACCGCTCCAGAATTGCACATGTGATTTTTCAAGCAGGCCATGCTTGCGCAGATAATCTGCGGCGAGATACATGATTTTCTGTGGGGCCCCGCCGCATTTGACCGGTGTATGGGGACTATGGAACAGGATGTTGCCACCTTTAAAGTTTTTAAGGAGTTCAAAGGTGTAAGGAGCGTACTTAAAACTGTAATTGGAGGTAACTCCATTTTTGCCAAGTGTTTCAGGGAGTCCCTTGATCTTATTCCAATTGAGTTGGATTCCAGGGCATACGACCAGGTAATCGTAGGTGTAGGTATTGCCTTCTTTTGTCGTCACACTGTTTTTTTCCGGGTTGAAGGTCTGGGCATATTCCTGCAGCCAGGTAGCTCCTTCCGGAATATAATCCTTCTCTTCCCGTTCTGTGTCCTTGATGTCGTAGACACCTCCACCTACGAGCGTCCATGCCGGCTGGTAGTAATGTTTAGAACTGGGTTCGATGATGCCAACTTTCAGGTTGGGTTTTTGAAGGAGAAGGTGAGCAGATGCAGATAGACCGGCATTTCCACCGCCTATAAAAAGGACTTCAAAGTGCGTATTCATTTTTTCTAGAGTTGGTCAACTTTGAGTTGACAATGCTGCTTAATTCAGACTTATTTTGAAGGTTATTACCTTTGTAATAACCTTCTTAGAAATCTCTGCAGCTAAGGTAGGGCCGGCAATACTCGAATAACGTGACTATTGTTACACTTTGAAATGATATGCATCATACGGATGAGGTTCCATGCCCCAGTATGGATGATTCACCAGATTTTACATGGGGCAGGTATCCGTTTGCAAAGGAGTTTGGGCGGCATTTATGGCCGGGGACGAACGCAAGGATCAACAACAATAGCTCCTGGTTTTAATTAAAAGTTGAAACCAGGAGCTATTATTATCACACTAATTGAAGGTGTAACTTACACTAAACTGTAATCTATTGGCTGTTCCTTCATCACCGCTAAAATCCTTGCGTAAGCCGTATAGGTATTCAATCCCCACAAAGGCATTTTTTGTAAAATGGTACAGCAGGTTAGCAGCAGCGTAGGTAGCTTGCGACAGATCCGAAAGGGCCTGGCCATCTGTATCACCAACACCGCCATGATTTAAAAGCAGCAGCGAAGTCCACTTTTCGCTCCACTGATGTTGATATCCCACGGTTAACCCATAATCGGTCGTTGCCTGAAGATTGTCGCTGGCGTCTGGTGTGGCTGAAAGCCCTCCCCGGTATCTGCCAATGCCCGGACCATAAACGACCTGGTAGATCAATTTGTCTGCTGTGTACATGTTCAATTGACCGGATAAATTGCCACCAAATAATGAGATATT
>DATHZY010000169.1:0-7782 GCA_035458325.1 Saprospiraceae bacterium
TGCAGAGGGCAGGTGCATGGAGCCTGGTGGCTTCATCGATGCTCCCCTCTTTACCCAAACGACCGGAAAAGTAATAATATCGAAACGTGGTAAATCCAGCCAGACCCGTTGGACCCTGCTTGAAGGATTCCAACATTATTCCCTCATCGAAGCGAATCCACTCACCGGCCGGACCCACCAGATTCGCGTACACCTCTCCTCCATTGGGCACCCTATCGTTGGAGATCTTTTATATGGCGCCGGTGGTGCGCTTTATCTGTCCTCGCTAAAGGGTAAGAAAAAGTATAGACTCAGTAAGGATGCCGAAGAAGAACGACCGCTTTTGGGCCGGCTCGCCTTACACGCCTCATCTATTTCCTTCAAGGATTTCACCACCGGAGAGATTATCCACGTAGAAAGCGGCCTCCCAAAGGATATGCTTGTAGCCATTGCCAAGCTAAGGCAGTACTCCGCATTGATTAAATAGTGGAAATATTTATATATGTTTACGCTTAATTAACACAAGACAATGAAAACAGCGCTGATCCTGGTATTCATTCTAATAGCTTGCATTATGACAATGACGATTGCATTATCCTGTAAAAAAGCGGATGTGGCGAAAGAAACTGATAATGTAAATGGCCGTGTCTCCCCCCCTGAATGGTCCTATGCCGCTAACCTCTACGAAGTCAATATCAGACAATACACTCCTGAGGGGACATTTGAGGCTTTCAGACAACATCTCCCAAGGTTAAAGAAGATGGGGGTGGATATACTATGGCTCATGCCTATCCATCCGATCAGTGTGCCGGAACGCAAAGGAACACTGGGAAGCTATTATGCTGTTTCCGATTTCAGGGCCATCAATCCACTCTTTGGCAACCATGATGATTTCAAGCGCCTGGTAGATTCAACACATGCCATGGGGATGCACATCATTATTGACTGGGTACCTCATCACACCGGTTGGGATCATCCGTGGATCAAGTCGCATCCTGAATTTTACAACAAGAATGAAAAAGGTGAAATCCGGGATCCGGTCAATGAAGAAACAGGTGAACCATGGGGATGGACCGATGTGGCTGAACTGAATCTCGAAAACCCGGAAATGAGACGTCAGGTGATTGATGATATGATCTACTGGATCGAAGACTACAATATCGATGGATTTAGGGTAGATCACGCCCACGGTGTGCCTGCCGATTATTGGGATGAAGTCAGTAACACACTCTCCGCACTCAAGAAACCATTGTTTATCCTCGCTGAAGGAGAAGAGACCTATTTACGCAACGACTCCAGCTTTGTCGCCACCTACGCCTGGAAGATACATCACAAGATGAATGATATCGCAAACGGCAAGGATAATGTCAATGCCCTGGATACATTACTGGCTGCTGAACGTGAAGTGTATACCTACGGCTATCATATCTATTTCACCAGCAATCATGATGAAAACAGCTGGGCCGGAACCGAGTTTGAGCGCATGGGAGATGGACATAAAGCATTCGCGGCATTGTGTGCTACGCTCGATGGTATGCCGCTGATGTATAGCGGACAAGAGGAACCACTCAAGAAGCGACTGGCTTTTTTTGAAAAGGATACGATCCCCTTCAAGGATTATGCATACGAAGAATTCTACACCACACTCAATCAATTAAAAAAGAAGAATCAGGCATTGTGGAATGGCGAACACGGAGGCTTGTCACGACGAATCAATGTATCGAATGATGTGTATGCTTTTATCAGGGAAAAGAATGGTGATAAATTCATCGGCGTATTCAATTTGTCCGGTAAGCCGCAGAAAACAACGCTGCAGGTGCCTGTTACAGATATGAATATTGTATTTACGGATGATCGGCTCACCCTGGATACCGGCCAGAATATCAATCTGGGCCCCTGGGAGTTTTTCCTCTTTTCGAGTAAGTAACTGTGAAAGTCCATCTGTGGGCAATGGGTGCTACTTCAGATGCCTGGGTATCACAGGGTGAAGAACTCTATAGGAAAAGGATTGAACGATATCTTCCCTTCGAATATAAATGCATCCAGGCATCAAAGAGCAACCAACAAAATCTGGTGCTTGCTGATGAATCGAAATGGTTATTGCAGCAGTGTGAAACTACCCCAACAAAATTAATCTTGTTGGATGAAAAAGGCCCTCAGCTATCATCTGTACTTTTTGCTAAGCGATTTGAAAACTGGCGACAAGGCAGTCATAAACGACTGGCTTTTGTGATTGGTTCCGCTTATGGTTTTGACCCGAAGGTCTATGACCGGGCTGATGAATTGTTGGGACTCTCGGCAATGACCTTACCCCATCAGTTATGCAGGCTGATGATGCTCGAACAGCTCTACAGGGCTTGTACGATCCTGCGGGGTGAATCATATCACCACACCTGATTATCTTTATTAAAGATTTAAATTTTCGACCACTGGACTTTTCCATCACACTACTGATCATCGCGTTTACAACGCTTGTGTCCTACCAGGGCTTTCAAAATTATGCCGTTATCGATAGGCTCAAACACACCCCCGCACGCGCATTTGAATTCAAGGAGTATTACAGGATGCTGACCTCAGGATTTGTACATGCTGACTGGACCCACCTGATTGTCAACATGTTTGTCTTGTATAGTTTTGGCAACTACATTGAATCCTATATCACCCATGAATTTGGCAGTGTGTTGGGACGAGCGATTTATCTCCTCCTCTACCTCCTCAATATTATTTTTGCCAATATCCCTACTACGCTCAGGCATCGCTTCAATCCCGCGTTTTCAAGTATAGGTGCTTCAGGAGCTGTCAGTGGTATCATTTTTATCTTCATCCTGCTTCAACCCTGGTCCATTCTCTACCTCTTCTTTATCATACCCGTGCCTGCCATTATCGCAGGTATCGGTTATCTCATCTATTCCTCCTGGGCTGCCAATCATGGACAAGGTCGCCTCGATCATTCAGCCCACTTTGCAGGTGCCATCGCCGGTATGCTCATGATCATCCTCCTGAAAAAAGAAATCCTTACCCACTTTTTCTTTCGCCTCGTCCACGATTTCCCTTTGTAAGAGAGTGAGAGGTAAGAGAGTAAGAGCAATCTATTTCTCACGTTCTCACGCTCTCATGCTCTCACGCTCTCACACCTCCATGAAAGGATACCTGTAATCCTTAGGTGGATTAAAATTCTCCTTGATCGTGCGTGGAGAAACCCAACGATATAAATTCAGGACACTGCCTGCTTTATCATTGGTGCCTGACGCCCTTGCACCTCCAAAAGGTTGCTGGCCTACAACGGCTCCGGTAGGTTTGTCATTGATGTAAAAGTTACCGGCTGCATTTTTTAAGCGGTCAGTGGTAAGCGCGATGGCTGCCCTGTCTTGTGCAAAGACCGCACCTGTCAGCGCATATGGAGAAGTGGTATCAAGTAGGGTTAAGACTTTCTTATAGTCTTCATCCGGATAAACATAGAGCGTGAGCACCGGACCAAATAATTCTTCGCACATGGTGACATACTGTGGGTCATTGACCTGGATAACTGTAGGCTCTATAAAATAACCCTTGCTCTTATCAAAATTGCCTCCAGCAATAATCTTTGTGCCCTTATCTTTTTTAGCCGCCGTGATATACGAAGTGATCTTATCAAAAGCCTTCTCATCAATCACCGCATTGATAAAGTTTTCAAAATTTTCGGGGGAACCCATCTTCATCGAAGCCAGATCCGCAGTCAATCTCTTTTTTATCACGGGCCACAGGGATGCAGGAATATAAGCTCTGCTGGCAGCCGAACATTTTTGCCCCTGGTATTCGAATGCACCCCGGGCCAGGGCAACAGCTACTGCTTCAGCATCAGCCGAAGGATGTGCGATTACAAAATCCTTGCCTCCGGTCTCCCCTACTATCCTTGGATATGATTTGTATTTCGGAAGGTTATTCCCGATCGTTTGCCACAACTTCTGGAATACACCCGTACTACCTGTAAAATGAAGTCCTGCAAAATCCGGATGATTGAAGATGACTTCACCTGCTACCTGGCCTGTTACATAGACAAGATTGATCACCCCATCCGGCAATCCTGCCTCCATCAATATCTCCATGATTACATGGGCTGAATAGATTTGGGTTTCAGCAGGTTTCCACACCACGGTATTGCCCATCAATGCAGGCGCACACGGTAGGTTTCCGGCAATAGATGTAAAATTGAAAGGGGTCAACGCAAAGACAAATCCTTCAAGAGCCCGGTATTCCATTCTATTCCATGTCAGTGGAGCACTGATAGGCTGCTGGGCATAGATTTCCATCATGAACTTCGTGTTGAAACGCAGGAAGTCACACCACTCAGCCACCGCGTCAATTTCAGCCTGGAATATATTCTTGCTTTGTCCCAGCATGGTGGCGGCATTCATTCTGGCCCTGTATGGCCCCGATAACAAATCAGCTGCCTTGAGGAAGATAGCCGCCCTATCCTGCCAATCCATGGCTTCCCAGGTAGGTTTTGCCTTCAGCGCAGCCTGGATAGCTTGCTTGACATGACCGCTACCCCCTTTATTATATTTTCCGAGTAAATGTTTTAGCTCATGCGGTGGCCTGATGTCTATTTTCTGGTCAGAGGTCACACGCTTGCCCCCGATGTACATAGGAATATCAATTGTCTTTGATTTCAATTCCTTGATTGCTGCTGTCAGCTTGTTACGCTCGGCAGAACCTTTTATATAAGATAATACCGGTTCATTATGGATTTCCGGTAAAATGAAAACTGCATTTGCCATGACAATGAGATTATAGTTTTTGATAAATTGGATATGCTATTTAAGATTAAAACTGAACGCCCTCAGGTAAAAAAGGTTTGGCATTGCCACCCCCTTTTATGATTTCACGGACGATCGTTGAGCTGATGTGCGAATACTCAGGCTTACTGATCAGGAAGAATGTCTCGACATCTTCGCCGACTATATGGTTGAGCTGGCTGATGGTTTTTTCATAATCAAAGTCAGAAGCATTCCGAAGTCCTCT
This sequence comes from Saprospiraceae bacterium, assembly GCA_035458325.1. Classification (GTDB taxonomy): domain Bacteria; phylum Bacteroidota; class Bacteroidia; order Chitinophagales; family Saprospiraceae; genus Opimibacter. Next base: position 4,981 of record DATHZY010000169.1, read on the forward strand.
CAACAGGAAATGGGCATCCACTTTCTTGCAGTAGTGCACGGTAAGCCCTTCAAATACATCGACCCTGATCCTGGAGTCTCCTTCAAATACTTTTTGAATCCACCTTTTCCTTTCCTCCACCGGAAATAAGGTTTGTTTCTGGGAATTGACCCCGATGGCGATGATGATCTCATCAAAGATGGTGAGTGCCCGGCGAACCAGATCTACATGCCCTGTCGTGATAGGATCAAATGAACCTGGGAAAACAGCTATTCTCTTGGTATGCATGGTCAATGTTTTCTTGATTGGTCAGGGTGCAAATATCACACCTTCTAACGGATTAATGGCCCTCAGCAGATTCCATGTCCTTGGATAAAGGGGCAGGTTTGGCCGGCCAGAGTAGAAATGGTACCAGGAGCAGGAGGTATAAAAACACCATCAGGAATTCACCCCACAGGATATACCATGGCCATGGCCCCATCAGGTCAAGAATGGATGGCCCCGGTGGCTTTTGCATGGTATATCCATAATTACTGCTGAGGAGTTGATTGATCATATGTACCGCAACAAGATAACCCTGTGCATAAATGATGGCATTCAGGAAATCCGTCCATCCTATCCTGATCTTCTTCACGATGACAGTATATAGGACAGCTATAATGATACTGGCGTGACCGATAAAGTACCTGAAAAAGTGAAAGGACGGAAAACCCGCTTCAACATCAGGTGTGATAAGCGCCTGCATAGTGCCCGCCAGCGCCCAGAAGTAAAGGATGCCAATCCATTTCCTGTTTTCTGATAAAATTATAAAGGGTAAAACCATGGCGACCAGGTCACACATGAAAAATGGCAGATCAACCAGGATATCAAATGAACCATAGGCTAGTTTGACAATCGCGTCTATTAACAATGTAGAAAAGGCCAGTCCGGCGATCATCAGCCCGATATTGGATTTGACAGGCTCCTCAGCAACCTTTCCCTGGCGGATGGCCACATAGGTAATCATCCCAAAGGCAAGCAAGGTAGTCAGGTGTTCTGCAGAGAATGATTCAAATCCAGGTCCCATGTGCGTCTAAGGTTGAATGCTTGTCTGCCAAAAGTAACCATTGATCTGATAGGGCTGATCAGGAAATTCAATTTTACATATCTTGGATCGTTCATTAAAATAAGTAAAACATGATAGCATCATTCATTAGGCCCTTCCAGCGAATTTCAGGTGTTTCTGTTGTCCTGCTCGTTTCTGTTCTTTCCGCTTTTGCGGGAGAAGGTATGTGGCTACCTATGCTGCTCAAATCGCTGAATGAAGCCGAGATGAAGTCCATGGGCATGAAAATGAGTGCAGAAGATATCTACAGTGTCAACCAGGGCAGCCTTAAAGATGCAGTAGTACATTTTGGCGGATTCTGCACCGGGGAACTGATTTCTGACCAGGGCTTACTGCTGACAAACCACCATTGCGGTTATGATGCCATTCAGGCACACTCGACACTGGAAAAAAACTATATCAAGAATGGCTATTGGGCAGACAAGAAATCTGAAGAATTACCTAACCCCGGCCTGTTCGCCACTTTTATTATTCGCATAGATGATGTGACGGCACAGGCGATGACTGGAGTAGAGCAAAGTATGGATCCTGCTCAGAAACAAGCTGCAATTGAACGAAATCTGACCATCGCCAAGCAAAATGCCGTCAGGGAATCATGGCAGGACGTATTTACCCGCTCTTTTTTCGAAGGCAACCAATACTTCCTGTTTGTCACAGAAACTTACAACGATGTTCGTTATGTCGGCTCACCACCTGAGTCTATAGGAAAATTCGGTGCCGATACAGACAATTGGGTGTGGCCACGACATACGGGTGACTTTTCCGTCTTCAGGATTTATGCAGGACCGGACAACAAACCTGCTGAATATTCGCCTGAAAACAAACCAATGAAACCCAGGCACTTTTTCCCGGTATCGTTGGATGGTATTGAAGAAGGTGACTTCACGCTTGTATTTGGATTTCCGGGGCGCACAAATCAATACCTTCCTTCGTTTGCTGTTGAACAAACAGTAGATATCATAGATCCTGCCCGCATAGGTGTCAGGGATATTTCCCTTGGGATCATGGACAAATGGATGAGGTCTGATGAAGATGTTCGCCTGGCCTATTCCGCCAAGTATGCAAGCATCTCCAATGCCTGGAAAAAATGGATCGGGGAAGTATTAGGTTTAAAAAGTAAAAACGCTGTAAAGGTTAAAGAAGTCCAGGAAGAAGATTTCACGGAGGTGATTCGGAAAAACAAAGATCTGAAAGCCAAATATGGCCACTTGCTTCCAGAGATGAAACTTTTGTACGAGGAACTGGACCCGATCATAAAGAACAGGACCTTATTGGCAGAAGTCATTGGTGGTAGTAATGTGGAGATATTCTTACTTGCTGCATATGCTGACAGGCTTGTAAAGGCTTTTCGTGATAACGGTGATTCCGGCTATAGCACGATGGAAAGCAAGACACTGGCAGCGATGGACAATTTCTATAGAGAATATCGGGTAGGTGTGGATAAGGAACTTTTTTCCGCGTTGACAGCCCATCTGGAAAAAAATATTTCTCCGGAATATAAGACTGATGTCCTGGTTTCTAAGCCAGCATCCTTGTCCTTTGACGAATGGACCGACCAGGTTTTTAAGAGCACACTACTTACGGATCAACAACTTTTTACAGATGCAATCAAACAAGGTGGTGCAGCATTTTCCAAAGCCATGGAAACAGATCAGGCTTACCAGGCTTTTCTAAGCATGAAGAAAGTCATGGATGAAAAATTATCCCCGACCTATAAC
>DATHZY010000170.1:0-4180 GCA_035458325.1 Saprospiraceae bacterium
CAGGGTACCCGCGAGTTGTTCCATGGTCATATTAGCTGCCTTTTGCGCCAGGTCAGGACGTCCCACATCTCCTATAAATAGCGTATCCCCACTAAAGATGGCATAGTCTTTTCCTTTTTCATCCTTCAATAAAAAAGTTGCACTTTCCATCGTATGACCCGGGGTATGCAGCACCTTGATGGTCACATCCCCTACTTTAAACTCCTGTCCGTCTGCGGCCGAGATAAAATCAAATGACGGCTTGGCTGTAGGCCCATACACAATCGGGGCTCCTGTCTTTTTGCTCAGGTCCAGATGACCGGACACAAAATCCGCATGGAAGTGGGTTTCAAAGATATACTTGAGTTTGACGCCATCTCTTTCAAGGCGGTCGATGTATGGTTGCACTTCACGCAGCGGATCTACAATCGCAGCTTCTCCATTGGAGGTAATATAATATGCACCTTGCGCGAGACAACCGGTATAAATTTGCTCTACATTCATTTTTTATGCTTTTTGTTTTTGATAGGATACAAAGTTGATAACTTTTATTTGCCCAAAGTGTTACTTTGGTTACAAATCTCAATTGGTGTGAAGAACGGTCTCCCTTAAGATGATAAAGATACCCATCACCAAAACAAACCAACCGAAGGCTGGTTTAAGTTTTTCACCATCTATTCGCCTTGAAAGGGACATCCCGATAAAAATACCAATAATCGCGAAGACGGAAACTGTAGCCAGGAAAGGCCAGTTGATGACTGTTTCACTGCTTTCCCCAAGAAACCCGATCAGTGATTTAGCGGCAATGATCACCAGGGAAGTTCCTACCGCCTCCTTCATAGGCAACTTACTTAAAACAACAAGTGCCGGTATAATCAGAAATCCGCCCCCTGCGCCAACAAGGCCGGTGATCATTCCGACGACTGCACCCTCTACCAGGATGAGAGGGTAATTAAATTTCTGTGGGCCTGTTGGTTCCGGATTTTTTGCCTTTGCCTTCCTGATCATCGAATAGGAAGCCGCGATCATGATCACCGCAAAGAGCAGCATCAACAAATGGCTTTTCGTGGCGACTACATTCCCAATCGTAAACAACTCCGAAGGAATAGCCGGCACAATGAATGCCCTGGTTACAAAAACGGCAATAATCGATGGGATACCAAAAATCAGCGCAGTCTTGACATTGACCAACCCTTTCCTGAAATAACTGACAGAGCCTACGGCACTGGTCAAGCCAACTATGAAGAGCGAATATGCCGTAGCGGCAACAGCGTCAACCGCAAAGAGATATACTAATACCGGCACGGTGAGGATGCTACCTCCGCCGCCAATAAGGCCTAGTGAAACCCCGATGATAATTGAAGAAAGATATCCTGCTATTTCCATAATGACCGTTTGATGAGGCAAAGTTCCCGTCATCGGCCATCATGGTCGGCTACTTTTGTTACAATCGCATCCGGGGAATAACAATCAATAATGCCGGGACATGAGACTAATGGCAAGATTTTTCAATGGAAGGGTTCCTTCCATCTGCAAATCATCCAGATCAGCCAGACCTTTTTCCACATAGGCAGCCTGGACCTTTTCGATATAGCTGCCCACATTTAGTCTCAGATACAACTGCAACACCGGATCGGCATCCTGACTGCTGGCAGCATCACTATACGATTGGACAAATGCCTTTTGCTCCTGAGGTGCCAGGGTATTGCAGGTGTGGACATAAATAAAATTCTTCTTACCCCTGAGGATATCGCCTCCTTGTTGTTTTCCTGTAAGATTGGCATCACCGAAAACATCCAGATAATCGTCCTGTACCTGAAAACCTAATCCGATTTTTTCACCAAAATCGTACAAGGCTTTCGCATCCCGGTGGTCAGCACCAGCGAGGATAGCACCCATCTGTAGGCTTGCACCAAGCAGGCAGGCTGTCTTTTTCCGAATCATTTCCAGGTATTCACTTTCGGTAGGTGAGGCCAGCGATTCAAAATCCATATCCATCTGTTGTCCCTCGCATATTTCAAGTGCTGCCTTACACATCAATGAGCACAATTCAACGCCAGCACCTTTTTGCTTTCCGGCTTCCAGCAGCAGGTCAAAGCAACGAATCAACATCGCATCCCCGCTTAGGATGGCATGATTGCGTCCAAAAAGGGTATGCACAGTCTGCTTACCTCTGCGGGTAGGTGCTTCATCCATGATGTCATCATGCATGAGGCTGAAATTGTGAAAATACTCTACGGCAAGCGCCGCCGGCAAGGCCGGTGTGATATCCTCGTGCCAAAGGTTGTATGCCATCAGTAGCAGCACCGGCCTGATCCGCTTCCCACCGAGTTCATTGATATATCGGATGGGCTCGTATAAAGTATCGGGCGATCCATATGGCTGATGGGAAGAAAGGTAAGATTCAAATTTCCCGGTCAACGTGGCATAATCGTACTGGCTCATAGTGAATTGGTGTTTATATTTGGCCGTTTCGTGCTATTTCCCATTCTGGTCTCAAGACATGCACCGGGACCGGACTGCTGAAAGCCAAAATATCAATGACGAATTGAAGTAAAGATGCAAAATAACCTGACTTTTCTCTTTTACACTGTATTGTCAATAATGCTGTTGGCCATGGTATCCTGCAAACCCAATGCGAATGTGGATGAAAAGGTTGCAGATCTGATCCTGTATAATGCATATATCTATCCGGTGTCAGGTGATCCCATAGCCAACGGGGCGATTGTCATCCGTGAAGGCAAAATCGTAACCCTGGGGCCAACGCAGGAGATACTTGAAAGCTGGAAAGGTCGTTCCGGGGAAACCAGGGATTGTTCAGGAGCATTCCTGATGCCCGGCTTTATTGAAGGTCATGGCCATTTCAGCGGATTGGGTAATAACCTGATGCAACTGGACCTGCTTGGCACAAGGAACTGGCAGGAAATCGTGGATAGTGTGGCTGTCCGTGTACCAAAATCAAACCCGGGAGAATGGATTATCGGCAGAGGATGGCATCAGGAAAAATGGATGACCCCGGTCGAAAATAATGTGAATGGTTATCCTAAACATGACTTGTTATCCGCGGTTTCTACACAGCATCCCGTGATGCTATTTCATGCAAGTGGTCACGCCTTATTTGCCAATCAGGCGGCCATGGAGGCAGCGGGTATAACCAGGGAAACTCCAGATCCGTCCGGTGGCAGGATATTGAGGGATGGTAATGGCAATAGTATCGGGGTCTTTGAAGAAAATGCCATGAACCTGATCTGGAAAGTGTATCAGGAAAGCGATAATAAACTTCCGGAAGAAGTACGGATCAAGAGGTGGTTTCATGCTATCTCCCTGGCACAATCCCATTGCCTGTCATATGGTATTACGTCATTCCAGGATGCCGGATCGACCTTTGAAGAAATAAAACGCTATCGAACTCTCGCAGAACAGGACAGCCTCAACCTTCGGCTTTGGGTCATGCTGAGACAACCGTATGATGAAATCAAAGACCATATGGATGGCTTTCCGATCATCAGGGCAGGCAAGGACCAATTTACCTGCAGGGCGATAAAGGCTTCGATGGATGGTGCATTAGGCTCTTATGGTGCCTGGCTTATTGAGCCCTATACTGACAATCCGGGCTTTGTAGGTCAAAACACTACTTCCATAGAAGAAATCGAAAATATGGCTCAACTGGCTATGGACAAGGGAATGCAAATGTGTGTGCATGCCATAGGTGACAGGGGTAACCGTGAAGTCATCAATGTCTACGAAAAAACATTTAATGCCCATCCGGAAAAAGAGGATCTACGCTGGCGCATAGAACATGCACAACATTTGAATCCATCGGACATGCCACGGTTTAAACAACTCAGTATTATCGCTTCGATGCAAGGGATACACTGCACGTCTGATGCTCCTTTTGTGGTAAAGCGCCTTGGGGAGAAAAGATCTAGTGAAGGAGCCTACGCCTGGAGGAGCCTGCTGGATATGGGTGTGATCATCGCCAATGGAACAGACGCACCGGTAGAACACGTTGACCCTATCCCAAACTTCTATGCTTCTGTGACCCGTAAGCGGTTAGACAATGGACAGGTATTCTATCATGAGCAGGCCATGACGAGGGAGGAAGCGTTGTATTCCTATACACTGGGAAATGCCTTTGCCGGGTTTGAAGAAGACATCAAGGGCAGCCTTGAACCCGGGAAGTGGGCAGATATTGTGTTGC
>DATHZY010000171.1:0-2661 GCA_035458325.1 Saprospiraceae bacterium
CCTCCGCCACCTGCACCGGATATCTTACCTCCCGTAGCACCGGCTTTTTTCGCTTCATCATAGATCTCTTCAATCCGGGGATTAGAGATGCCCTCCGCCATTTTTCGCTTTTGTTGAAAGCCGAAGTCAAGGATTTCTCCAATATCACTCAGCTTACCCATGAGCAGTGCTTCTTTCATCATCTGTGCCTGTATCTTCAACTGATGCATGGCTTCGATCGCACCCTGGTCTTTGTTGATGACATTACCCGCTTGCTTCTCGATGATTTTAGCAGACTCACGATTGGTCGCCGTGAAATACAACAAGAGGTTGTGCTCCAGCTCAAACAAATATTCCCTCTTGATGCGTAGCGGATTGACGATCACTTTATCATTAGGATAAAACTCCATGAAATTGACACCACCAAAAGTGGCTGCATACTGATCTTGTCTACCACCCGCGAGATTAAGGTCTTTGCGTTCGATCTCATAGGCATAGTGCGCCATGTCGTATTCACCCAAAGGCAACTTCAACATCTCCGCAAAGGCACCTACGATGGCAACCACTAATGTTGAAGAAGTACCTAAACCTGAACCAGCTGTTGCATCAACATACGTAGTCAATCTCAAACCAGTCACGGGTATGCCATAGTCGCGTTGTATGCGGTTATAGACTCCTTTCAACAGATCGAGCTGACCATCGATCGGCAATTGATCTGCACGATCGTAGCTCAGCCACTCGCCCTGGTCCCATGCATGAAATTCTAATTTCGGTTCATCCAGCACTTCGAGTGTGGCATAGGCGTAGAGAGAAAGTGTTGCATTGAGGATAGCGCCATTGTAAAGATCACAATAGGGACTGACATCCGTACCTCCGCCGGCGAGGCCTATTCGTAAGGGTGCTTTGCTGCGATAGATCATAGTGTTGTGTCTGGTCATCTGGCGTTCTTAATGAGACTCTTAAATACGCCCTAAAGATTTTATCGTTTCAACTAATTTCGACCAGGAGAGTTTTTGTTTTTCAGCACGAAGATGAGGAATAAAAAAGTCTTCACCTAATGTGTAAAACTCCAATATGGCACTGGCAATCGCCGTGGGCTCGACTTCTGCTACCAAGCCACATTTCCGGTCAGGAACCATCGACGGCAATCCACCCACATTGGTGACCACCATCGGCTTTTCATAATGATAAGCGAGTGGCGTTACTCCGCTCTGGGTCGCATTGCGATACGGTTGTATGACGACATCCGCCGCACAAAAATAAGGCACCACTTCACTATCCGGGATAAATTGAGTCCGCATGATAAGTTGTGATCGGATACCAAGCCGGTCTATCTGCTCCTGGTATGCTTTTTCATCTTCATAAAATTCACCCGCCACCAGCAATTTGATGCCTGCTTCCTTGATCCTCACATCCGCCATAGCCTCCAGCAGGATGTCAAGCCCTTTATACTGCCTGATGAAACCAAAGAAGAGAATCACCTTATCCTCTTTATCGATACCTAGTCTTTCCCTGGCAACATCCTTTGCAATAGCATCACCGAAATTGTCATACAATGGATGTGCAACCAATTGCGCAGGTTTTGATTTTTCAAGCGAACGTAGATCTGCCATTACCTTTTCAGACATTGTGATGAAGGCATGGCAACTACCGATAAAATACTTTGTAAACGGCTTATCTCCCGGCCTCTTTTCGTGCGGGATGACATTGTCCGCGAGGCCAATGATCCGGGTATGTTTATTTTTCCTCACCAACCGTAAAATCGTTCCCAGCGCGGGGCCCATAAAGGGAATCCAGAATCTGACCAGGATGATATCGGGTCTGTCCTTTGCTATCCGGCGACCCACCTTGACCCAATTGAGCGGGTTGACAGAATTGATGATGGTATAAATCGTGAGGTTCGAAGGCGCTGGTTCGTCTGTATACTGGGAGGTTCCTGGAAACAGAAATGACGGATATTGTAGTGAATAAGAGTAAATAACGCAGTCATCCCCGAGGGCTATAAATTCCTTAGCCAGCCGGTGGTTGAAGGTCGTCAGGCCTCCCCGGAGCGGGTGCGCAGGCCCGATAATGGCTATTTTTTGCCTCCTGTCCATAAAATACTACAAATCAAGGCGCAAGATAAGAGCCCTTTTCTGACTTCCGGCTTTGCAGGTTGTCCGTATTCTGATACATTTAGCACTTCAAACACGAGATCTATGAAAATCCTCACCTTCGCCTTCCTATTCCTGGTGACTTTACAACTTGGAGCACAGCAGCTGTACAAAGTTGCTCCTGCGGCAGATGAAGTACTCCCTGCATGGGCTGTCAAGATGTATGGAGAGCATCCAAACGTTTGGCAAGTCGATGACGAATACCGCATCTGGAGGCAGACTAATCCGGATGCAAAAACCACCTATACCCAATATTATAAAAAGTGGCGTCGATCAGTCGACCCATTTATCAATACGCAGGGTTTTGAAGAAAGACCAACTCAGGCTTCCATCGACGAATTCAACACAAGACTTGAAAAATTAAAAATCAACCACGCAGGTCGCGGCAGTACGTGGTCAAACATAGGCCCTGTTGAAACATTCAATACGAACACCGGACCATCTCCACTCGCTAAGTCAGAACAGGCCAATATCTACTGCATCGATCAATCCCTCTCTCATCCTGATATCGTGTATTGCGGTACAGAAG
>DATHZY010000172.1:0-3120 GCA_035458325.1 Saprospiraceae bacterium
TCCATCCAGTGTGTCTAATGGGACGAGTACGCCGCTGCGTGCAAAATCCTCTACATCCCCTTGCCACATATTGGCATAGATATCAGGAGTCGTTTTGCCTACAACGGCCGCCAGCAGGACTTCTTCACTGGATTGGCCTTCCGGCACTGGCTGGAAAAAAAAGGGAAGTTCAGGATGAGCCTGATTCCAACGATCGACGTATTGCTCCGTAAATTTTATCTCTTCCGGATTGCTGGACGACCAGAATACAAATGTGTTGTCATCCTGCTGATGGGACCGGCACGACGCCAGGCCTATGAGCAAGAGACCACTTATATATACCTGGTGTCGTAAACGCATATGCGAATCAATCTGTCTTGTATGTTGGTCCAGCGAGTCTTCTCAGGTTCTCACAATACGTGTACTGTAATGTGGTGGTTTCCCTGAAGTTCCTGCATTACCCGGGGGAATAAATTGCCCGGGGGTGATTTGTTTGTTCCAGTCAAATTTGCTTTTCTCCTGGTAGATTTTCCTGAATTGCATCGGACTGCATTGATGGGCGCTTTTAAACATGCGGTTAAAATTGGCCATGTTATTAAAGCCTGACAAGAACGCAATACGACTGATTTGTTCATCTGATTCTATCAGCAACTTACACGCATGTTCGAGGCGCATTGCAATGAGGTAGTCTGAAAAACTCCTGTTTGTCGCTTTCTTAAAAAAGTGACTAAACGCTGAATCGCCGAGATTGACCTCTGCTGCCACATCCGACATCTTCAAACCACTTTCCTGAAAGTGCCGCATCAGGTATTGGTAGGCCGCGTGCAATCTTTTACTGTTGACCTGCACCGGATTGACATTAAAACCTTCACTGGCGAGAAACTCGAATTGTCGTGATCTTGACAAAAGGTCAAGTAGTAGTAAAAATTCGGTCGCACTTTCCACTCCGGTCACCCTGGTCAGACGCTGGATCCGCTTTTTTGCTTCGACCAGCGTCTTGCCATAAAAACGGATGCCCCGGCCTGAACTGACCAGAAAAGCCTGAATGAGCGCGAATGGTTTCTTGGCCAAAAGCGCCTTGTCAAACAAATGCATGTCAAACTGTATGGTTATCACACGGCATGGGTCTTTTGCCGTCCCCTGCTTGTCTTTATCGTCCCACTTATGAAACAAATACGGGCCGATCAGCACGAGATCCTCCTCCTTATACCGCTGGGTTGAATCCCCGACGATACGGTTTCCCGAGCTGCCTGAGACCAGCGTCAATTCAAATTCTGCATGGTTGTGAATCGGGTACTCAAAACCTTTGTTGACTGAGTCCAGAATCACAAACAGGTCCGTGCCTGTTACCGGTGTGATTTCCTGATATACTTTCATAATATTAATACCTCTTGAAATACGTAGGATTAGATTTTCATAAAAATACCATTCTTTTCACTTAAAGTACAGATTTGCTGATGGGGTTCTTTGTAGTTTCACCTACCCATCCTATACATTATCGCCTGGTGTTACTTTCTGGCTGACGATTGCCGGAAGTCCGATTGTTTTAAAAATATAATGCATGACACGACGTATACTGAAAGCAGCCAAACTCCATCTAACCTCTAGCTTCTTGCTCCTGGCGGTGCTCGTCACTGGCCAAAATCTCACCATTACCGGTACCGTATTGTCCGGCGAAGATCAACAACCCATGATCGGGGTCAACGTAGTGGTCATCGGCACACAAGATGGTACCATCACCGATTTCAATGGCGTTTATACCCTTTCTGCACCCGCAGATGCTGTTCTCCAGTTCAGTTATACCGGCTTCGTCACACAGGATGTGAATGTTGGTGGACGAACGACCATCAACCTTACGCTGGAGCCGGACAATCAACTGCTGGAGGATGTAGTCGTCGTAGGTTATAAGAAGGAGATCAAAAGCAATATATCCAGTGCTATCTCGACCGTGAAAGCTGAAAACATCAATCATCTTCCCCTCTCTGGTCTCGATCAGGCACTTCAGGGACAAGCTGCAGGTGTGCAGGTCACGCAGACCACAGGTGCACCAGGTGATGATATTGCCGTCCGTATACGTGGAGCCGGTACGCTGGGCAACAATAATCCATTATATATTATAGATGGTGTTCCCACTACAGGTAATATCAACATGTTTTCCATTTCAGACATTGAGTCTATTGAAATACTAAAAGATGCCGCATCTGCTTCCATCTACGGATCACGAAGCGCCAATGGGGTCATCGTCATCACCACTAAAAAGGGGAAGAAGGGTACTCCGGTATTCAACTTTGACTCCTATTATGGTATACAGGAAGCAAACCGGCTGCCGGACTTGCTGAACACCGAAGAATATCTCTTGATCCGAAATGAAGCCATCAACAATGCAAACAGCCTCCGCGATCCGATTCGCCAACTCGACACCTATGACGTGGCCATCCTTGATACCCTTGGTGATGTCAATTGGTTGGATGAAGTTTTTAACTCAGCCCCAACCCAACGCTATTCACTGTCTGCTTCAGGCGGAGGAGATAATGGCAGCTTTTATCTGCTGGGTGAATACTCAAGCCAGGAAGGTGTCTTCAAGCGACAACGCTATGATAAATATCTGCTGCGCTTCAACGGCGATATAGGCACAAAGAAATTCAGGGTCGGAAACAATATCTCGTTCTCCTACACGGACCGGGATGTCATCAACAGTTCAGGTGATGGTGGTGGACCGGGTAATGAATTAAGTGGTATCCGTTATGCACTCATCGCGGCGCCGGTCTTTCCGATCTATGATCAGAATGGAGATTATATTAATACATCAGCAACGCTGGGAGATCCGACCTTATATGGTGATGGCAATGCCAATCCGCTCGCGTTCATTGATGCGACTAACTGGACCGTGCAACGCTACCGCTTCTTCGGAAACGTATTTGCGGAATATAAATTCCTCCACAACCTGACTTTCAGGACAAACCTGGGCGCGGATATTCTCTTCCAGGATGAAAACATCTTCAAAGAAAGACTTTCAGCTGCTATCTACGATCCTACTTCACTCAGCCGCGGCAATGTGACTGACCGTACGATGATATGGAACAATACACTTGATTATTCAACATCAATCGGAGCTTCCAAATCACATAATGTCAGCTTGCT
>DATHZY010000173.1:0-3157 GCA_035458325.1 Saprospiraceae bacterium
TCACCGATAACAATCAATGCAAGGATACTATGGTACAGGAGTTGAGTTACTTTCCTGTTCCTCCGTTGCTACTTATTAAACCAACAAAATTTACAGCCTGCGTGCCAGAGGTCATTCGGTTTAATAACCTTTCTGTACCTATTGACAATACCTATGACATCCACTGGGATTTTGGTGATGGGGGGACAGACAACAGGATAAGCCCGGATCATGAGTATACAACCGCGGGCACCTACACTGTCAAGCTTGAGGTAACGTCGCCTATCGGTTGTTATATTGAGGAGACATACCCTAACCTGATTACTATGGAACCCTCGCCAACTGCGGGCTTTTCCTACACCCCTGCCGTCCTGAATAATATAGAAAGCACGGTCACCTTTACTGATTTGTCTACTGATGGTTCAGGATGGTTCTGGGATTTTGGTGAAGAGGGTGGTTCGTTTGTGAGAAATCCTGTCTATACTTTCCAGGATACGGGTAAACAGGACATCATGCAGGTGGTTTTCCATCAGAACGGATGTTCGGATACATCTGTTCAAATTATTGATATTGAATCACTTGTGCAATTTTTCCTCCCAAATGCCTTTACACCAAATTATGATGGTAAAAATGAGATTTACAAGCCGAAAGGCCTGAGTTTTGGGGTGGGGGCTTATACGATGGGCATATGGACCCGCTGGGGAGAAAAAGTATTTGAGACCAATAACCCTGATGAAGGCTGGAATGGTACCAAATTCAATACCGGTCAGGATATGCCGGTAGGGGTATACCTCTGTATCCTCCAGTACAAAGATGCACGAAACAAGCCTTTCGAACTGAGGGAATTTGTCACCCTGATCCGGTAACTTAAAAATTCCATCACGGTATACCTATATAGTATAAAAAAGCATACCTTTGTGGCTCTTTTTTAAGAAAGTACTATAATCTAACATCGTCATGGATTTTATTAAGCTAGTTCATCAGCAACTCAATACCCAGCCAAATTACCCTGTATTCAAGTCAGGAGATAGCATCACAGTTTCCTACAAGATCGTGGAAGGAGCCAAGGAGCGTATCCAGGATTTCAAGGGTGACGTGATCCAGGTGAAAGGTAGCGGCGCCGGTAAGACCTTTACCGTACGCAAGATTTCCAACGGTGTAGGTGTAGAGCGTATCTTTCCATACAGTTCACCACATATCGTTGAGATCAAGGTGCTGAAGAAAGGAAAAGTACGTAGGGCCAGGTTGTTCTATCTCCGTGATCTCGTTGGTAAGAAAGCCAAGATCAAGGAGAAGAAGGCTTTCACCTAGTCTTTTATCTGCCATCGGGGTTCACCCGATCTCATTTACCTTTTCCTATGTATTAGCCGGTTCAGAATGGCCTGATGCCGGAGCGTCTCTGCAGATTCCTATGGATCAGCCTGTCAACCCATTTTGCCGGAAGGAGTCTGACCAGGTTAAATTTCCATTTCTGGGGCCTGACGAGATACCTTGCCTTCACGGATTTGTCCATCACCGTTTTGATGATGACATCATTGATAGCCTTTAGAGGCATCCCCCTGGCGATGAGTCCATCGATCATTTGTTCTTTAAACGCCAGTATCGGGTCATATTCCGGTCCAAAGTAAGATGGGGTCTTCTTTGCTTTCTCCCAGATCGGGGTGGCGATATTTCCGCCTTCAATGACAACCACCTGGATATCATACATATAAAGCTCCCTGCGCAAACTATCACTTAAAGCCTCCATGGCATATTTGGAAGCAGCATAGGGGGCAATAAACGGACTGGCAAACAAGCCCGAAACACTTCCCATATTGATGATCCGCCTGGGATGCGTGTCACCTGGTTGCCTGGCCTTAGCTAACAAAGGAAAAAACAATTGGGTAGTCCTGATGACGCCTATAACATTGACCTCAAACTGTTGTCGCCATGCATCGATTGGAATATAAAGCCAGGCGCCATTGACGACAATGCCGGCATTATTAAAGATGGCCACTAATGCACCTTCCGCGATGATCTTAGCTGCCTCATCACGGGCAGACAGCATCCCGGATTCATCTGTCACATCCATGATGAGCGGATGCAACCTCTCACCTCCTGACGATTTCAATTTAGCTGCATCCTCATGCGTCCTGACACCGGCGATTATTTCATACCCTTTTGCCAGGAGCACGTGACACGCGCTTTCGCCTATACCCGAGGAAGCCCCGGTGATCAATATGAATCGCTTCATACGTCAAAGTTGTGAAAATGAACCGTTACCGGATAACAACTTCACCGTATTTGTGTTATTGGAGAGATAATTTTGCATTTGATGATGGCACGGATCCTGATTTTAACTTTCATCCTTCTCGTTATAGACTTCCTGGCTTTCCAGGCGGTTCGGCAATTGCTATCCACATCCGGTAAATCAGCAAAGGCCCTTGTTTACATCCTTTACTGGGCCATCCCGGTTATCACGCTCATTTACCTGGCGGGATTTACTACCGGATGGAGTGAGAACCTGCCAAAGGGAATACAGGTGACGATCCGGACTATGATCTTTATCATGTACTTCGCCAAATTGCTGATCGCATCCATTATCCTGATTGACGATCTCAGAAGGCTGTTGTTTGGTGCGCTTAATATGGGCTTTGATGACTGGAAACTCTCCACTGAAAGGTCACGCTGGATGTCTTATGGCGCACTGATTCTGGGAGCAATTCCGGTATTAAGCCTGACCTATGGTATGGCCCGTAATCAATACCGCTACCAGGTGTTGAAAACAAAAGTACCTGTCAAGAACCTTCACCCGGAGCTGCATGGGCTAAAAATCGTTCAGATATCAGATATACATTCAGGAAGTTTCCTGTTGAAAGAACCTGTCGAACGCAGCATCGAAATGATCAATGCGGAAAAACCAGATATTGTTTTCTTCACCGGAGATCTCGTCAATTCCCTGGCCAAGGAAATGGAACCTTTTGTGGAGATGTTTAAAAAGATTGAAGCACCACTGGGCGTATACTCAATACTAGGCAACCACGATTATGGTGACTATCATCAATGGCCAAGCAAGGAGGAGAAGCAACAAAACTTTGAAGACCTCAAGCAAATGCACAAGCGGCTCGGATGGGATCTGTTGCTCAATGAACATCGGAAGGTCCAGGTCGGTAGTACTCATTTCAATGTCATCGGGGTT
>DATHZY010000174.1:0-5458 GCA_035458325.1 Saprospiraceae bacterium
CTCCTACGCCAACCACCACATCCGGCTTAAAGGATTTCACGATCGAGCGGCAACGCATCATACTATGGACCAACTTTACCGGAAACATCAGGTTAGACAAGGTCAGCTTCCTTTGCAGTCCACTGATCCATAATCCTTCGATCGGATAACCTGCAGCCGGCACCTTCTCCATCTCCATTCTTCCAAGGGCACCTACAAACAATATGTCAATGAGCGGTTCGCGTTTCTTCAACGCATCGGCTATCGCTATAGCCGGATATATATGGCCTCCCGTACCACCACCACTAATGATGACTTTCATCGAGAGGTTTTATTTCAACTTTTCCAACATCGCTGGCCGACTGTTCAATAAACCGGCTCACACTCAGGATCATCCCAAACGCAATACAGGTGATCAGCATTGACGTTCCACCTTTACTCACCAATGGCAATGTCAAACCGGTGACCGGCACAAGATTGACGGAGACCGCAATATTGGCAAACGCCTGGATGACGATATTGAGGCACAACCCCATCGCCAGCAAAGCCCCGAATGTCTTTGGGCTGCGCGTGACCATCGAAGTACACTTTAAAAAGAGCAGCAGGAAAAGGAAGATGATGATCAATCCACCAAAAAGTCCGTACTCTTCACATATAATCGCATAAATAAAATCCGCATAGGAGTAAGGCAGGTAATTGCGCTGCGTGCTTAGACCAGGTCCTACCCCAAACCAACCACCATCTGCGATGGCAATCTTGGCTTGTTGAATCTGATATCCACCATCCGCATTGCTGAAGAACTCACCAAAACGGCTTGTCCATGTCTCCACCCGGACAGCATCCGGAAAGACCATGCCCACCAATACCAGGGCACCAAGAAACCCTGCACCCAGCAACACAAGGAGGAATATATATTTCAAATGCACCCTTCCGATAAACATCAACGTCATCGATGTCATGAAGAGCAGCATAGCTGTACTGAGGTTATTGGGCGCGATCAATCCACAGACCAGGATGATCGGCATCATCAGCGGAAGAAAGGCGCTCTTGAAATCCTTGATTACATCCTGCTTCATCGATATCGATCTCGCGATATACATGATGAGAGCGATCGAGGCAATATCTGAAGTCTGGAAACTAAGGCCAATCCCCGGAATCGAAATCCATCTGCGTGCATCATTGATCTCCGGACCAAACAACATCGTATATAGCAGCAAGGGAATCGAAATCACAAAAAGGATCGGTGCCAGTTTCGAATAGACCGTATAATGTGTATTATAACACAGATAGGTGAGGAACAAACCGACCATGGCAATCACCATGTGCTTGATCAGGTGTATCTCAGCATGACCGCCGTTGTACTTGAAGGCAATCGTACCGGTAGAACTGTACACCGCCAGTATGGAAGCCAGACATAGCAAGGCCACGATGACCCAGATACTGCGGTCACCTTTCAGGTTCTTTGCTATATGAATTGCTTTATACATGACTCAATGCATTCACTTCATTTTTAAACTGATCTCCTCTGTCCTTATAATCCCTGAACAAGTCAAAACTTGCACAAGCGGGAGATAACAACACGGTATCTCCAAAAGATGCATGCGAAGCAGCTCGACGGACTGCTTCGCGCATCGTTGTAGTTTCTGATAAAAAGTAGACCTCTGTCGAAAAAGCTTCCATTAATTTTTTATTATCCAGGCCAAGGCAAATCAATGCCTTGACTTTATCTCTAACCAGGTCCATAATGGGCCCGTAGTCATTTCCTTTATCCTGTCCGCCGGCAATCCAGATCACCGGGGTTTTCATCGCCCCAAGTGCGTAGTAGACTGCATCTACATTGGTGGCTTTACTGTCATTGATATATTTCACGCCTTCATGTACTCCGACAACTTCCATCCGATGTGATTCATTCACAAAAGATTCGAGTGACGATTGCAGACTTTCAGCCGGACAACCTGCCAGGAGGGCAGCTCTTGCCGCCGCAATCACATTCACCTGGTTATGCCGTCCCATCAGTCTTGATGTTGACAGGTCTAACACCAGGTCATCTTTGACATACACCTTATCATCTCCGATCAGATCCGTCTCACGGATAGACCACAATCTTTCTTCACTTTCTGCACCGATCACTTTGGCCACCGTCACAGGGTCCATCGCATTGTAGATCAGGGTGTCCTCTTCGGTCATATTCCGCATCATCCGCATCTTCGCATCAGCATATTTATCCAGGCTGTATTCATACCTGTCGAGATGATCAGGGGTGATGTTGAGCAGGATGCCAATCCGAGGACGAAATGTTTCGACATCCTCCAATTGAAAACTACTCAGCTCACACACGTACCACTCCGCGTTATGCTCCGCAAGGAAATGACAGAAACCTTCGCCCACATTCCCCACTTTTGCTGCATCCATACCTGCTGCCTGCAGGAAGTGATGACACAATCCGGTTGTGGTGGTTTTTCCGTTACTCCCCGTGATCCCGATGATCTTACCATCCGCATTGCGGTAAGCCCACTCGATCTCTCCGATGATTTCCTTTCCGGCATCTGTCAAAGCTTTCAGGATCTCACTTTTATTGGCGATCCCCGGACTCTTGATGATGATATCACATGCCACCAGTCTTTCAAGTTGATGTCCCTTTTCTTCAAAAGGGATCTTATGTTGTTCTAAAATTGCTTTTCGTTCTGCCTTGATCTCCATGCCATCACTCACCCACACCTCATGTCCTCTTGATTTCGCCAGCAAGGCTGCTCCTATACCACTGATGCCGGCACCCAGCACACCCACTTTCATTCCCATACTACCTTACTTTTAAGGTGATGAGCGTAACAACGGCGAGCATCACACCGACAATCCAGAAACGGGTTACGATCTTGGCTTCATGCATTCCAACTTTCTGGAAGTGATGATGCAGTGGGGACATCCGGAATATGCGGCGTCCTTCACCATATTTTCTCTTCGTGTATTTGAAGTAATAGACCTGTATCATCACGGAGAGAATTTCGATCAGGAAAATCCCGCATAATACAGGCAGTAATAATTCCTTGCGCAGCGCGATCGCCATCACCGCGATGATCGCACCGATGGTCAGACTACCTGTATCGCCCATAAATACTTTGGCGGGGAACGAATTGTACCATAAGAATCCGATACAGGCCCCAAGGAAACAAGCACTGAATACCACCAACTCCCCTGAATACGGGATGAAAAATATATTGAGGTAATCGGCGAGTAATACATTCCCGCTGACATACGAAAGGATCACAAGTACCAGGGCAATAATCGCAGAGGTGCCGGTCGCTAATCCATCCAGCCCATCCGTGAGATTGGAACCATTACTTACCGCTGTTACGATAATAATGGTCAGGGGAATAAAAATCAGCCAGATCCAGTTTTGGGCATTGTCTCCCATGAAGCTGACGAAACTTTGGTAGTCAAGCTGGTTGCCTTTGAAGAATGGAACATTGGTCAGTGATGATTTGCAATACACCATATCCTTCCATTCACCGGCGACGGTCTGGTCATGTACCTGGACATGCCTCATGACCTGATAACCATTGGCTGCCGCGACTTCAGGGGTAAGACGGATCACTACATCCTGATGAAACAGCATAGTCAATCCTACGATGACACCGAGTACAATTTGTCCAAAGAGTTTAAACTTGGCCTTGAGTCCTTGCTTGTTTTTCTTGAAGACTTTGATGTAGTCGTCAATAAAACCGATGACACCCATCCATACCGTAGTGAGCACCATAAGGATGATGTATACGTTGTCAAGGCGCGCGAGTAATAAACATGGAACCAGGATGGCTAGCAAAATAATGAGCCCACCCATCGTAGGTGTACCTTCTTTTTGCTTTTGACCTTCCAGGCCCAGATCGCGAACGGTCTCCCCGATCTGCAGGCGTTTCAAAGAACGAATGATCCTGTTGCCGAGCAACAAGGAAATAATCAATGAAATCATAATGGCAACACCGGCCCTGAATGAAATAAACCGGAAAAGGCCCGCCCCTGGCAGGTCAAATTCTCGGTCCAGATATTCAAAGAGGTGGTACAACATTTTACTTCATTACTTTTTGTTCTTTCGATTCTCCGGAAAACGCAGATGCCAGCGGGTGGCCTCATGAACTTTTCCATGCAAGGATTCACCCGCTGCAACTGCTAAAACCAACCTGAGAATGATAATAGAACCTATCTTATATATCTTCTATGCCAGCGCTTCCGCCAACACTTTTTTGTCATCAAATGGAAAACGGTGACCGTTTATCTCCTGATATTTTTCATGCCCCTTGCCTGCGACCAGCAGGATATCTCCAGGCTTAGCCATCATCACACCAGTGCGGATAGCTTGCTTCCTGTCTGATATGCGCAACACCTGATCTTGCTTGTCTGCCGGCACACCGGGCCACATCTGATCCAGGATATCTTCAGGATTTTCGGTCCTTGGATTATCGGAGGTCAGGATGACCTGATCTGAAAGCGTCGCCGCAATCCTGGCCATTTCAGGCCGCTTGGTCCGGTCACGATCTCCACCACATCCGACGATGCAGATGATCCGTGATCCGGTTTGTCGAACCTGGATAAGAGTGCTCAGTACGTTGTGCAGTGCATCCGGCGTGTGGGCATAATCTACCACTGCAAATACTTGTTTGCTTCCCGTCACAAGGTCAAAGCGACCTTCTGCCGGTTGTAGTTTGCTTAACCCGGTCAGTACCTGTTCACGATCTTCCCCCAGCAGTAACGCTGCACCATAAATGGCCAGGAGATTTGATGCGTTGAACTTTCCAACTAACCGCACATGCAATGGTATTCCGTTCACTTCGAGCTGCAAGCCGTCAATGCGGTTTTCAATAACGCGCGCCCTGAAATCAGCAATTTTGGTAAGACTGTAATTTGAGACCTTAGCAACAGTATTCTGTACCATGACTTCAGCGTGCTTGTCATCCGCGTTGATTAAGGCAAACGCCTGAGCACTCAATCCATCGAAAAATATCTTTTTAGCTTGTATGTATGTTTTGAAATCACCATGATAATCAAGATGATCATGCGTGATATTGGTAAAAATGGCCACATCCCATGCGATCCCATCCACCCTGTGCTGATCAAGCGCATGACTACTCACCTCCATAAAGGCATGTGTACATCCCGCTTCAATCATCCGCGACAGAGTTTCCTGCACCGCAACAGCATCAGGTGTAGTATAACCTGTTGGTTCTACTTCATCACCGATCCTGTTTTCAATGGTTGACAACAATCCACATTTGTATCCGAGCTCAGTGAAGAGCCTGAATAATAATGTTGCTACTGTGGTCTTTCCATTGGTACCTGTCACTCCGACCATTGTCAGGTTCCTGGATGGATGATCGTAGAAGGCACCCGCGATTTTAGCAAGTACCTCCGCAGAATTTTCCACTGTGAGGACACAGACATGTTCACTGATATGATCCACATTTACTTCTGTGATCACACATACAGCTCC